>JAUSJS010000320.1 GCA_030647575.1 Candidatus Limnocylindrales bacterium
GACCGGCAACGGCGATCTTGACGCCCTTGGCCCCGGCCTTCATGGAGCGCTGGATCGCCTGCTTCATCGCCTTCTTGAAGGCGATCCGGCGGCTCAACTGGCCGGCGATGTTCATCGCCACCAGGTGGGCATCCAGCTCGGGCTGGCGGATCTCCTTGATCTCCAGCTTGACCTTGCGGGTGGTCAGCGCGCCGATCTGCTGGCGCAGGATCTCCACGTTGGCCCCGCCCTTGCCGATGACGATCCCCGGCTTGGCGGTATGGATGGTGACCGTCACGTGATTGATCCCGCGCTCGATCTCGACGCCGCTGACGCTGGCGTTGGCCAGCCGCTTGTCGATGAGCTGGCGGATCTTGATGTCCTCCTGGAGGGAGGCCGTGTATTCCTTGTTGTCGGCATACCACTTCGCGGTCCAGGTGCGCGAGACACCCAGTCGGAAGCCGTACGGATGGACCTTGTGTCCCATGTCAGGCCTCCTGGTCCGCGACGACGATCGTGATGTGGGTCATGGGCTTGTGGATGGGGAACGCCCGACCCTGGGCCCGCGGCTGGAAGCGCTTGATGGTCGGGCCCTCATTCGCGACGGCGTCGACGATCACCAGGTCCCCGGCGGACAGATTGTGGTTGTTCTCGGCATTGGCCGTGGCGCTTTTGAGGACGCGGGCGACCTCGGCCGCGGCCTTCTGCGGCATGAACCCCAGGATGGCCGCGGCGTCCTCGACCTTCTTGCCCTTGATCGCCTGGGTGACCAGGCGGGTCTTGCGGGTCGAGCCGCGGAGGTACTTGGCGGTGGCGGAAACGCGCACGGTCAGCCTCTACTTCAGCGCGGTCGATCGATCGGTGTGCTTACCGTGCCCGCGGTAGTTGCGGGTCGGGCTGAACTCACCGAGGCGATGGCCGACCATGTTCTCGGTCACATAGACCGGGATGTGCTTCCTGCCGTTGTAGACCGCAATCGTGTGTCCGATGAACGTCGGGAAGATGACCGACGCGCGCGACCACGACTTGACGACCTTCTTCTCGTTGCGCTTGTTCATCTCCTCGATCCGGCCGAGGAGGCGGGCCTCGATGAACGGGCCTTTCTTGACTGAACGGGACATCGACTCCTACCTCCCCGCTACGCGCGATGCCGGGACCGGACGATGAGTCGTCCGGTCGTCTTGGACCGCCGGGTGCGATAGCCCATCGCGGGCTTGCCCCACGGAGTCTTGGGCGGCATCCCGGTCGGGGACTTGCCCTCGCCTCCGCCGTGCGGATGGTCTCGTGGATTCATGACCACGCCTCGGACCTCGGGCCGCTGGCCCAGGTGCCGGGCGCGGCCGGCCTTGCCGAGGTTCTGGTTCTCGTGATCGAGGTTGCTGACCTGCCCGACGGTGGCCATGCAGCGCATCGGGACCCGGCGCATTTCGCCGGACGGCAGCCGGACGGTCGCGAACTCGCCTTCCTTGGCCAGCAGCTGGGCCGAGACTCCAGCCGACCGGACGATCTGGCCGCCCTTGCCGGGGACCAGCTCGACGTTGTGGATCGTGGTGCCCAACGGGATATTGGCCAGCGGCAGGGCGTTGCCGATGCGCGCCTCGGCGTCGGGGCCGGCGACGACGATGTCGCCCACCCGCAGACCGTGGGGCAGGAGCATGTAGCGCTTCTCGCCGTCCCGGTAGTGCAACAGGCCGATCCGGGCCGAGCGATTCGGGTCGTACTCGATGGTCGCGAGGCGGGCGGGCACGCCCAGCTTGTCGCGCTTGAAGTCGATCCGACGGTAGTGCTGCTTCTCGCCGCCACCGCGATGGCGAACGGTCAACCGGCCAGCGTTGTTGCGCCCGGAACCGCGAATCTGCGGCTCGAGCAGCGGCTTGTAGGGCTCCCGGGTGGTGATCTCCTCGAACGTCGAGCGAGTCATCTGCCGGAGTCCCGGCGAGGTGGCCTTGTAGCTGCGCAACGGCATCGGTCAGACCCCCTCGAAGAATTCGATCTTCTGGCCGCGGGCGAGGGTCACGATCGCCTTGCGCCAGGGCGTGGTGTGGCCGACGGTCTGCCCGCGACGATTACCGCGACGCTTCACCTTGGCCTTGGTGGTCAGGACGTTGACCGCGACGACGGTCACGCTCTCCTTCTTGTAGAGCTCCTCGACCGCGGCCTTGATCTGGATCTTGTTGGCCCGCTCGTGGACCGCGAAGGTGTACTTGCCGCGACCGGACTCGTCGATCGTCTTCTCGCTGATGACCGGGCGCAGGATGATCTCGGGAGCCGTCAACGCGCTCATGCGTAGACCTCCTGCATCCGGGCAAGGGAGGGCTGCTCGATCAGGATCAGGTCGGCCTTGAGCAGATCGACGACGTTGAGCGAGTCGGCCAGGATGACCTCGACCGTCGGCAGGTTGCGGGCCGACAGCTCGAGGGTCTGATCGCGCCCAGGCGCCACGACGAGGACCCGTCCGGTCGCCCCGAGCGCCCGGAGCACGCCGGCCAGGTCTTTCGTCCGGATCGCCTCCAGGCCGAAGGTGTCGATGACTTTGATCGCCTCGTCGCCGAACTTGGCGGTCAGCGCACCACGAAGCGCCAGGCGCTTCATCTTGCGCGGCAGTCGCTGCTCATAGGAGCGCGGGTGCGGCCCGAAGACCGTGCCACCGCCGCGGTAATGGGGAGCGCTGGTCGAGCCCTGGCGGGCGCGACCGGTGCCCTTCTGGCGGTACGGCTTCCTGCCACCGCCGCGGACCTCGCCGCGGGTCTTGGTGTCGGCCGTCCCGGTCCGCCGGCCGGCGAGCTGGGCGGTCACGACCTGGTGGAGGACGGCAGCATTGACCGGGGCTGCAAAGAGCTCGTCGCTGAGCTCGACGCTGCCGACGGTCTTGCCGGTCCGATCGTAGATGTCCGTGTGCGGCATCAGGTCAGGCCTTCTTCACGAGGATCAGTCCGCCGCGCGCCCCGGGAAGGCTCCCCTTGACCAGCAGCAGATTGCGATCGGGATCCGTGCGCACGACGCGCACCTTCTTGACGGTGACGGTCTCGTCGCCCATGTGGCCCGACATCTTCATGCCGCGGTAGACGCGGCCCGGGGTGGTGCCCGGACCGATCGAGCCCGGCGCGCGGTGATGGTCGGAGCCGTGGGTCTTGGGGCCACGCCGGAAGTTGTGGCGCTTGATCACGCCGGCGGTCCCCTTGCCCTTCGAGACGCCGGTCACGTCGACTTCGTCGCCGGCCGCGAACACGTCGCCCAGGTTCATCGTCTGGCCGACCTCGAAGCTGTCGACGTCATCGACGCGGAACTCGCGGATGGTCTTGACCTTGGGCAGGTCCTTGAGCTGGCCGGCCTCGGGTCTGGACAGCTTGCCGACTACGTCCGTGCCGAGCTGGACGGCCGTGTAGCCGTCGCGCTCCGGGGTGCGGACGCGGGTCACCGTGTTGGGCTGGATGGCGACCACCGAGACGGCCACCATCGTGCCGTCGTCCTGGAAGACCTGGGTCATGCCGACCTTGCGGCCGATCAATCCGATGCTCATCGCCCGGTCACATCTTGATCTCGATGTCGACGCCCGCTGCCAGCGAGAGTCGCATCAGGGCGTCCACCGTCTTGGACGAGGGGTCGAGGATGTCGACGAGCCGCTTGTGGGTGCGGATCTCGAACTGCTCGCGGCTGTCCTTGTCGATGAACGGGGAGCGCAGGACCGTGAACTTCTCGATCCTGGTGGGCAGCGGAACAGGACCGACGACGTCGGCGCCGGTGCGCTGGGCGGTCTCCACGATCTGGGCCGCCGACTGATCGAGCAGCCGGTGATCGTAGGCCTTGAGGCGGATCCTGATCCGCTGCTTCGCCATGTCGCCCTACTCGACGATGCTGACGATGGCGCCGGCCCCGACGGTCCGGCCACCCTCGCGGATGGCGAAGCGCTGGCCGACTTCGACGGC
>JAUSJS010000330.1 GCA_030647575.1 Candidatus Limnocylindrales bacterium
CGCCTCGGATCTCGGTGCCCTCCTACTGTTCGACTTCAACAACGTCCGGTACGTCACGAGCACCCATATCGGGGAGTGGGCGCGCGACAAGATGACCCGCTACGCGCTGCTGACGCGCGGCGGCGACCCGCACATCTGGGACTTCGGGTCGGCGGCCAGGCACCACCGCCTCAACTGCCCGTGGATGCGACCGGAGAACATCCATGCCGGGATGATCGGCCTGCGCGGGGCGGTGGCGCCGGACGCCGGGCTGTTCCGGTCGGCGGCGCACGAGATCTGCGAGATCCTCAGGGCCGAGGGCGTGGCCGACATGCCGCTCGGCGTCGACCTCGTCGAGCCGCCGATGCTGGCGGCCCTTGCCGAGGAGGGCGTCATCGTCCGGGACGGCCAGCAGGTCATGCTCGACGCCCGCGAGGTCAAGTCGATCGACGAGATCCTCCTGCTCAACACGGCGTGCGCCATGGTCGACGGGGCGTACCAGCTGATCTCGGAGCAGCTCAAGCCCGGGGTCAGGGAGAGCGAGCTCGTGGCGAATGTCACGAAGTTCCTCTTCGACCTCGGCTCGGAGCACGTCGACAACATAAACGCGGTATCGGGCGAACGCTGCAGCCCGCATCCCCACGTCTTCTCCGACCGGATCATCCGGCCCGGCGACCAGGCGTTCTTCGACATCATCCAGACGTTCATCGGTTACAAGACCTGCTACTACCGGACCTTCGTCGTCGGCAAGGCGAACGACGCCCAGCGCGACGCGTACAAGCAGGCGCGCGAGTGGCTCGATGCGTCGATCGACCTGATGCGCCCCGGTGTCACGACCGACCAGGTCGCGGCGGTCTGGCCGAAGGCCCAGGAGTTCGGTTTCGACAACGAGATGGAGTGCTTCGGCCTCCAGTTCGGCCACAGCGTCGGCCTCTTCCTCCACGAGCGACCGATCATCAGCCGCCTCAACTCGCTCGACCACCCGGTCGAGATCAAGGAAGGCATGGTCATCGCCCTCGAGACGTACTGCCCCGCCAGGGACGGCGTTTCCGCGGCGCGGATCGAGGAAGAAGTGGTTGTCACGGCCGACGGACCACGCGTGATCACCCGGTTCCCGTCGGACGAGCTCTTCGTCGCCAACGCCTACTAACCGCAATCCAGGAGCCTGCCATGGCGAGCGCCCCGCCGCAGATTGACCGCGAGACGCAGCTCCGGATGTACCGGATCATGGTCGACTGCCGAACCTTCGAGGAGCGCGCCCAGGAACTCTTCTTCGAGGGTCTGGTCCGCGGAACGACCCACCTCGGGATCGGCCAGGAAGCGGTCGCAGCCGGTGTGGCCGCCGCGATGCGCAACGACGACTACACCTTCTGCACCTATCGCGGCCACAACCACACGCTCGCCCGCGGCGTGCCGATGGCGCCGATCTTCGCCGAGCTTTTCGGGCGCGCCACGGGCCTCATGGGCGGCAAGGGCGGCTCCATGCATCTGACCAGCGTCAAGCACGGGGCGATGGGCTCATACGCGATCGTCGGGGCGCACCTGCCGATCGCGCTCGGGGCCGCCTGGTCGGCGCAGTACCGCAAGTCCGGCCAGGTGGCGGTCTGCTTCTTCGGTGACGGGACGACGAACATCGGCGCGTTCCACGAGGCATTGAACATGGCCGCGGTCTGGAAGGCCCCGGTCGTCTTCTTCTGCGAGAACAACCAGTACATGGAATACACCCCGATCCGCGAGGTCACCGCGGTCGAGCATCCCGCAGCCGACCGTGCAGCCGCCTATGGCCTGGACTCGATCCTGGTCGACGGCAACGACGTCGAAGTGGTCCACCGGGTGGCGAAGACGGCGATCGACCGGGCGCGGGCAGGCGACGGCCCGTCCCTCATCGAGGCCGTCACCTACCGCCACGGCGGCCACTCCCGGGCCGATCCCGGCAAGTACCGGCCCGACGACGAGGTCGCGGCCTGGAAGGCGCGGGATCCCGTGCCGGCGTACCGGCAGCAGCTGCTCGCCCAGGGCGTCGGCGAAACCGAGCTCGAAGCGATCGACGGCGACGCGCGCGAGGCTGTCGCGGCCGCCGAAGCCGAGGCGCGGCCCGCCCCTGAACCGGCGGCCGACGTCCTGGAGACCCAGGTCTGGACCGATGGAGGCTCGGCGTGGCGGAACTGACCTACCGCGCCGCGGTGGCCGCCGGGATCGCCCAGGAGATGGAGCGCGATCCGAATGTCGTCCTGATTGGCGAGGACGTCGGCGCGGCCGGCGGCGTCTTCAAGCTGACCGAAGGCCTGCTGGAGCGATTCGGGCCGGAGCGGGTCCGCGACACGCCGATCAGCGAGCAGGCGATCGTCGGCGCGGCGATGGGCGCGGCGATGACCGGTTTGCGGCCAGTCGCGGAACTGATGTTCTCCGACTTCTTCGCGGTCGCCTGGGACATGGTCGCCAATCAGATCGCCAAGACCCGCTACATGACCGACGGGCAGGTCTCGCTGCCGCTCGTGCTGCGGACGGCCAATGGCGCCGGCCTGCGGTTCGGGGCACAGCACAGCCAGAGCATCGAGAACTGGGCGATGGCGATCCCTGGGCTCAAGGTCGTCGCGCCTGCGACGCCGGCCGACGTGGTCGGGCTGATGGCTGCCGCAATCCGCGACCCCGATCCGGTGATCTTCTGCGAGCACAAGGCACTCTTCGCGGTGAAGGGCGAGGTCCCCGACGGCGAGCACGTCGTGCCGCTCGGCCAGGCTGCGGTCGTGCGCGAGGGATCGGACGCGACGATCGTGGCGCTTGCGGCGATGGTGCCCAGGGCCCGGGAAGCCGCCGAGCGCCTGGCCGCGGACCACGGCATCTCCGCGGAGGTGATCGACCTGCGTTGCCTGGTCCCCCTTGATGCCCACACCATCCTTGCCTCCGTCTCGAAGACCAGCCGCCTCTTCACCGTCGAGGAGAACCCGCGGCTGTGCGGCTGGGGCGCGGAGATCGTCTCGCTCGTCGCCGATGAGGGTTTCTACAGCCTGGACGCCCCGATCGTGCGGATCACGACGCCGCACATTCCGCTGCCGTCCGCGGCCGCGCTAGAGGATCTCGCCCTCCCGACCGTCGAGCGGATCGTCGAGACCGTGCGGCGCCGGCTGGACGAGGCGAGGTAGCGCGATGACGACCGTCGGCGTGCTCGGGATCGGGCGAATGGGCGGCTCGATGGCTCGCGCGCTGGCGGCCGCGGGATTCGAGATCGTCTGCTGGAACCGGACGCCGGCCGCGGCCGAGGCGCTCGCGGCGGAGCTCGGCGGTCGCGCGGTTGGCCGCCCGGCAGAGGTTGCCGCGGCCGCCGACGTCTGCGTCTCGATGCTGGCCGACGGACCCGCCGTGGAGGCCGTGTTCGGCGGCGTGGACGGACTGCTCGCGGGCGCCCGGCCGGGCAACGTCCTGGTCGACTCGTCGACCGTGCCGCCGTCGACGATCCGCGGCTTCGAGGCCGCCGCTCGTGCCGTCGGGGCCGGCTTGCTCGACGCGCCGGTCTCGGGCAGCGTCGCCCTGGCCCAGAGCGGCAGCCTGACGATCATGGTCGGTGGTGAGGCGGCGGACCTGGAGCGCGCCCGGCCGGTGCTGGATGCGCTGGCGGCGACCGTCTTCCACATGGGTCCGCTGGGGAGCGGCGCCGCGATGAAGCTGGCCGTGAACGCCGTGATCTTCGGCCTCAATGAGGCCCTGGCCGAAGGGCTCGTTCTCGCCGAGGCCGCGGGGATCGATCGGCGGCTTGCCTACGACGTGCTGGCCGCCAGTGCGGCCGGGGCCCCGTTCGTCGGCTACAAGCGGGCTGCCTTTCTCGAGCCGGCCGCCACGCCGGTTGCCTTCGCCCTCGACCTGGCGGCGAAGGACCTCCGGATCATCGCCGAGCTCGCCGACGAGGTCGGCGTCCCGATGCCGCAGGCGGCCACCAATCTCGGGGTCATCGCAGCCGCGTCGACCGACGGCCGCGGCGATCGCGACTTCTCGACCGTTGCCGACCACCTGCGGGAGTCCGCTCGAGCGGAGGAGGGCCGACCTGCCTGACAACACCATCGCGGGCCCCGGCGCCCGCCGGCCAGGACCCATGTGCGTGATCGCAGGATCGGTTGAGAGGAGGCATTGATGAGCGAGCGGACGTTGATCAAGAACGGCATCGTCCTGACCCAGGACCCGGCGCTCGGCGAGATGTCCGGCGCCGACATCCTCATCGAGGACGATCGGATCGTCTCGGTCGGACACGGGCTGGCGGCCGCGGACGCCAAGGTCATCGACGCGACCGGCGACATCGTCATACCTGGCTTCATCGACACCCACCGGCATACCTGGGAGACCTCGATCCGGACCTCCGCGCCGGACTACACCCTGGGTGCCTACTTCGGCGCCATCCTCGACCAGTTCGCCCCGAAATACCGGCCCGACGACGTCTACGCGGCCAACGCCTGGGGCGCCCTCGAATGCATCAACGCGGGCATCACGACGCTCGTGGACTGGTCACACATCATGAACACCCCTGAGCATGCCGACGCCGCGGTCAAGGGCCTCCAGGACACGGGAATCCGATCCGTCTTCGCCTTTGGCTTCCCCAACACCTCCATCCAGGCCTGGTGGTTCGGGCTCGACTACGGTGGCAGCGTCGAGCGAATCAACGGCGATGAGGCGCGCCGGGTCCGCCGCCAATATCTGAGCGACGACCATGGCCTGATCACCATGGCGCTCGCCACGAGGGGCACCAACTTCTGCAAGCCGGACGTGGTCCGGTACGAGTGGGAGCTAGCGAAGGAGCTGGGCATCAACATCACGGTCCACGTTGCGATGGACCGGTTCGGCTACACGAAGATGCAGCTACGGGCCCTCAAGGACATGGGGCTGCTCTACCCAAACACGACGTACATCCATTCGTCGCACCTGCTCGAAGACGAATGGCTGATGGTTCGCGACTCCGGCAGCAACGTCTCGCTCGCGCCGCAGATCGAGCTCCAGATGGGTCACGGTTGGGCGCCCGCGCAGACCGCCGAGAAGCTGGGCATTCCGGTCGGGCTGAGCTCCGACGTCGCAACGACGGCCTCGTCCGACCAGTTCACCCAGATGCACGCGATCTTCGCCTCCGAGCGCGGCCGACGGCACCAGGTGTCATGGGACGAGGACCTCGATGGCAACCTCCCGACGACCGACCTGATCAACTCCCGCCAGGTGCTCCGCTGGGCGACGCTCGACGGGGCAAAGGTCGCCGGGATTGCCGATCGGACGGGGTCGATCACGCCCGGCAAGAAGGCCGACCTCGTGATCATCGACGGCCACGCCGTGAATGTCGCACCGGTCATCGATCCGGTGGGAGCGGTCGTCTGCGCCGCCGATGTCTCGAACGTTGACACCGTGATGGTGAACGGGGTCATTCTGAAGCGCGACGGCAAGCTCATAGGCGACTTGTCCGGTCCACGACGAAACGTGATGGCGTCTCGCGACTACCTGGTCAGCCAGGTTCCCGCCCAGGAGGGGTGGATCGCGTCACTTCCATCGTAGGACGCGGTGGGCGGCCGGCCGCGCGCCGCCTGATCTCGGCGGTGATCGCGGGGACCACTTGGTGCAGGTCGCCGATCACCGCGTAGTCGGCGACCCCCATGATCGGCGAGTCGGGGTCCGTGTTGATGGCCAGGATCCGCTTGGCCGCCTTGCAGCCGACGATGTGCTGGATCGCGCCGCTGATTCCGCACGCGACATACAGGTCCGGCGCGATTCGCAGCCCGGTCTGGCCGATCTGGTCGCTGTGCGGTCGCCACCCGGCGCTGGTCACGACGCGCGACCCGCCGACCGCGCCACCCAGGAGCCCGGCCAGCTCTTCGAGCGTGGCGAATG
Source organism: Candidatus Limnocylindrales bacterium (assembly GCA_030647575.1). GTDB lineage: Bacteria > Chloroflexota > Limnocylindria > Limnocylindrales > CSP1-4 > SPCO01. The sequence continues at coordinate 5,836 of JAUSJS010000330.1, forward strand.
CCTCGGCGCTCCCGACCCCGCGCCCGCCGCCGACGACGACCTTCGCCTCGGCGAGTGAGATCGCGCCGACGTCGGGGGCCTCGCGTCCGGTCACCCGCCCAACGAGATCCCGATCGCGCACCGTGGGTGCATATGGGCTGATCGCGATCGCAGGCGCGCCGACGGGACCAACTGCGGACTCGTCGACCGGGATGACGTGGGGAGCTACGGTCAGCAGGTGGACGTCCGCATCGAACTGCGCGTCCTCGAGCAGGCTGCCGGCCCAGCGCTGCCGGGTCAGCCGCCACGGATCGCCCACGGAGACGTCGACGACATTCGCGGCCATCGGGCGGCCGGTGCGCGCCGCGACGTGGGCGAGGACCTCGTTGCCGCGGTCGCTTCCGCCGGCGATGACCGCGACCGGAGAACGTGCCTCGATGAGCTCGGCGATCGCCGCGGCCCAGGCAGCCGGCGCGTACGACCCCAGTCTGTCGTCGGCCACGACGTGGGCCGTCCGCACCCCGTGGACCCCCAGACCAATGCCGGCCTCGGCGGCACCGGGCCCCACGAGGATCGCCTCGACAGCGCCGCCGGTCGCCGCGGTGAGCGAACCCGCCAGGACGAGCGCCTCGAGCGACAGCCGCTCGGCTTCGCCGGCAGTGTGCTCGACGAAGACGAGAATGCGGCTCACGAGGCCAGCACGCCGATCCGTACGAGCAGATCCACCACCGCGGGCGCGGCATTCGGCCCGCGGCCGAGGATCTCGACCTGGGCGCCCTGCTCTTCGGGCAGCCGCAGGCCGAGCTTCAGCGGACCGGCCTGCGACCAGGCTGGTGCGAACCGCTCGATCTCTTTCCGCTTCGCGCGCAAGCGGCCTGGCACCGACGGATAGCGCGGCAGGTTGAGCCCCTCCTTGACCGAGACCACCGCCGGCAGTGGCAGCTCGTACGTCTCCCAGCCCCCGCCGGGTGCCTCGCGCCGCGCAACGATCGTTCCGTCGAGCACGGTCAACGACTTGATGCCGGTGACGATTGGCCGGTCAAGTGCGACGGCGACCCGGATGCCGACCTGGAAATCGCCGGTGTCGGCCGCCTCATTGCCGAACAGGAGCAGGTCGAACGGGCCGTGCGTCGCCTCTTGTGCGCGGATCGTTTCGACGATCGCCGCCGCGGTCGCGACCGGATCGAACTCCCGGCCGTCGGTCTCGAGCAGGATCGCCCGGTCGATCCCGACCGCCATGGCATCGCGCAGCTGCTCCTCGGTTGCGACCGGACCGAGGGTCAGCACGGCCGACGATCCACCCTGCGCCTCGACGATCCGGACGGCTTCCTCGACCGCGCACTCCTCGTGCGGGCTGACGGTGAAGCCGAGATAGCGCGTGTCGATCTCCTGCCCGTCCGGCGTGAGGACGATCCGGCCGCCGGTCGCGGGTACGCGCTTGACGCAGACCAGGATCTCCACGCGTCCCTCCGCTCAGCTCCGGATCCGCGCGTTGTCCGGGTCGAAGAGCGGCGTGGCGCCGGCGACGGCGACCGTCACCGGGTAGCACTCGCCGAAGAACTCGACCGCAAGCTTCGTTCCGGGGACAGCCTGCTCGGGCGGCAGGTACGACATCAGGAGATGCTTCCCGAGCGACGGGCCGGAGCCGGCGCTGGTCACGTACGAGCGGCGGCCCTTCGCGTCGACGAGCGGCCGCCCGTCAGCGGTCAGGATCGGCTCACGACCGAGCATGTAGCGCTTCACCCCGGCCGAGGAGGTGGGGTCGTCTACGGTCAGGGTGGACAGGACGGCCGCCGGCGGTCGTGACCGCTGCGCGAGGTAGGCGTCCCTGCCGACGAAGTCGGCGTCCTTGACCGTCGGGCGGGCCATGCCCGCCTCGACGAGGTCGAAGTCGAGCTCGAGCTCGGCCCCATGGGCGCGGTACCCCTTTTCGAGTCTCGCCGTGACCGCATAGGTGCCGATTCCGGCGGCGACGAGGCCGTGTGCCGAACCGGCATCCCAGATCGCGTCCCAGACGCGCAGGCCCTGCTCCATCGGGACGTAGATCTCCCAGCCGAGCTCACCGACGTAGCTGATCCGCGACGCGAGGGTCCGGACGCCGTTGATGTCGACCGTCTTCGTCGTGAGGAACGGGAAGCCGGCATGGCTGACGTCGGACACCGTCACGCTCGCCAGGATGTCGCGCGCCCGCGGCCCCCACAGTCCGATCGTCGTCCACTGGTTCGTCGCGTCGTGGAGCTGGGCGGAGCCATCGGCCGGCAACGCATCGCTGAACAGCTTCCGGTCGCGCATACCCATGCCGCCGCCGGTGACGACTCGGAACCGGTCGTGGTCGAGGCGCATGATCGTGAGGTCGGCCAGGATCCCGCCCGCGCGATTGAGGAGCGGCGTATAGACGGTCCGTCCGGGCGGAACGTCGATCTTGTTGACGCACAGTCCCTCGAGGTACGCGCAGGCGCCCGGCCCGGTCACGTCGAAGAGAGCGAACGCCGACAGGTCGACGACCGCCGCCCGATCGCGCATGGCGAGGTGCTCGGCGTTGATGATCGGCGACCACCAGCGCGAGTCCCACTCCGCGGCGCGCGGCATGACCCGCTCGCCGTAGTCGGCGAGCAGGCGCTCGTTCGCGCCGTACCAGTACGGCCTCTCCCAGCCGGCCGCTTCGAAGAAGACGGCGCCGAGCTCGCGCTGGCGCGCGTTGAACGGCGACACGCGGATGTTGCGATTCGATTCCCACTGCTCCATCGGGTGGACGATGCCGTAGGTCTTGTTGAAGCCCTCGGCGGTCCGGGCCCGGATGTGCTGCTCAGTCTTGTGGTGGTCGTAGAAGCGGGCCACGTCGGAGCCGTGGGGATCGATCTCGGGCTCGCCCGTCGTCAACCACTGGACGACGGTCTTGGCGATTCCGGGGGCCTCCTTGATCCAGATCGCGGCAACCGCCCAGAGGCCCTTGACCTCTGACGTCTCGCCGATGATCGGATTGCCGTCGGGTGTGAGCGACAGCAGGCCGTTGATCGCGTGACGGATGCCGACCGTCTCGTCGCCGAGAACCTCCGGGACGAGCTCCAGGGCCTGCTCCATCTGGAGCTCGAAGTCCTCCTGGGTGAACGGAAGCTCGGTCGGTGACAGCGCCGAGGCGGCGATCGACGGAATCTCGTCGGCGTCCATGTGGATCGTCCTGTGGGCATACGAGCCAACTTCGAGGTCGCCGCCATGCTGCCGCTCGTACATGTTCGTGTCCATGTCGCGGACGATCGGGAACTTGATCTCGCCGACGGTGTCGGCGAAGCGCGGCACGGGTCCCACGCTGATCATCTGGTGGATCGCCGGCGTGAGCGGGATCGACGCCCCAGCCATCCGGGCGATCCGCGGGCTCCACACGCCGCTGGCAATGAAGACGACGTCCGCCTCGATGTCGCCGGCGTCGGTGCGCACGCGCCGCACGCGGCCGCGCTCGACGTCGATGCCGGTGACCTCGACCCCTGCGGCGATCGTCAGCGCCCCCTGCTCCTGGGCACGTTCGCGCATGAGCGTCCCCGCTCGGAGCGAGTCAACGACACCCACGCCGGGCGTGTGGAAGCCGCCGAGGATGACCGACTCGTCTAGGAACGGGACGAGCGCCTTGACCTGCGCCGGGGACAGCAGCTCCGAGTCGATCCCCCACGACTTCGAGGACGCGATCCGGCGCTTGAACTCCTCCATCCGCTCCTGCGTTCGGGCGACCTCGATCCCGCCGCTCTGGGTGAAGACCCCGAGCTCCTCGTACTGGCGGACGCTCTCCAGGGTGAACGCGGTCATCTCCTTCGAGTGGTCGGTCAGGAAGATGAAATTCGAGGCGTGCCCGGTCGAGCCGCCGGGGTTCGGGAGCGTCCCCTTGTCAACCAGGATGATGTCCCGCCAGCCGGCCAGGGCGAGGTGGTACGCGAGGCTGTTGCCCACGATGCCGGCGCCGATGACGGCGACGCTC
>JAUSJS010000342.1 GCA_030647575.1 Candidatus Limnocylindrales bacterium
TACCTGGCCGGAGGCAACGACGGCTCGGGTCCAAGGCGCGAGGTCTACTGGGCGATTCCAACCAGCGCGGGTGACCTCCCGGAATGGAAGCACCTCGAGGTCAGCGACCTGCCCGCGGCCGGCCTCGAAGGCGCGGCGGCCGTCATCAGCGGACCGAACGCGGTGCTCGTTGGCGGGACGACCGACACCGGTCCCCTCGCCTCGAGCGTTCGCGCCAACACCGCGCCGCAGAGCCCGTTCTTCCAGCTCGGGCTCGTTGGGGCGACGGTCCCGGGCCTGACCATTGGCGGCGAGATCGGCCAGCAGCTCGGCTACCTGAACGCCACCGGCGTCGGCACGGTCAACTTCATCTTGCTGCTGCTCGTCGGCTGGGCATTCGCCCACCGGGAGCGGGCGCGAGGCATCATCCGCGGGGTCCTGCACCGCCGCCGTCACTAGCCACGGATCACTCGCCGAGCGGCGGGGTCGCGGTCCCGGCGATCTACCCGGGCGAGGCGATGGGGTCCGTGCCCGTGCCGCCCGCCCGCGTCTTGCTCCTGTCAAGCGCGAATCCCCGATATCTGAGCCTGGTCGCGAGCCAAGCTGCAGCAGGTGTCGTCTGAGCAGCGGTCCACGAGGCAGCTATCGGAAACGTGCGCCTCAGGCGCGCATCACCACGTGGAGCGGCGGGGTCGCGGCGGGGTCGCGGCGGGATCAGCGGGGCGGGATCTCGCCCTCGCCTGGCTCGACCGGGCCGCGGCGGACCGGCAGGCCTGCGCGCTCCCAGGCGTCCATGCCGCCAGCCACGTTGACCACGTCCGCGCGGCCGCTGCGAGCCAGGAAGCCGGTCACAGCCGCGGACCGGTTGCCCGTATGGCAGATCACGAGCAGCGGTCGGTCCACTGGCAGCTCGTCCATCCGGGCAGTGAACGTCGAGGTGGGCAGCAGAACGGCATCCGGCGCTCGGACCTCGGCGAATTCATTCGGTTCGCGGACGTCGAGCAGCAGCGGGCGGGCCGGATCCTCACGGAGCCGCCGATCGGCCTCACCGACATCGATCGTCGGCAACAGATTGGGCATGGTCATGGGACGCTCCTTGGCAGTTGGGGCGGGCCGAGGTTTGGACCGTTCGGATGGGCCGCCAGGTCGGCGAGCCTGAGATCGATGGCGGCGCTGAGGCCGGACAGGTCGAGCCACGAGTCGGGAAGTCCGGCAGCCAGGCGGTCCTCCTCGGCTTCGAGCAGCCTGGCCCGTGCCCCCTCCAGGTTCCGGACGATCCCCGCTGGGTTGCCTCGAACCGCGTGGACGTACGCGGCGGCCAGCTTGATCAGGCCCTGCAGGAGCGCCCGATCGGCCGGAACGTCCGTCCCCATCCAGGCGGGCTCGAGCAGCTCGTGCGCCTCGAAGAAGTCGCCCTGCTCGTACGCGCCGAGACCTGCCTCCAGAGCCGCTGCTCGGTCCGCCTCGGGGAGCGGCCGGTAGGCCTTCGCCCGGCCATCGCGCCCGACGACGACAGATCGCGCGGTCACGCCAGCTCGGCCAACGGCCGCCGCCCGTCGAATCCCGCGTCCAGGTCGTGCCACCAGCCGATCGCGGTCTCGCCGTACTGCCAGCACAGCCAGACCTGGCGGCCGGACACCAGGGCCGGGAAGTCCACCAGACCGCGTTCGATGTCTCGCAGGCTCAGGCCGAGCGCATCGATCCGCGCGACGCCGGCCGCCATCTGATCGATCAGGCCCTGCATCCTGAGACGGATCAGGCGGAGATCGTTTGAAATCGGCGCCTCTCCGGAGCCGGTCGGCGCGCTGACGGCCGCGGGTGCGCCCTCGCTCCCGGAGCCGGCCGCTAGGACCTCGTCGCGCAGGCGAACCAGCTCGGCTCGCTGCTCGCCGAGGACGGCGACAATCCCGTCCAACTCGGGGATCGCGGCGTTGGCGGCGTCGATGTCGTAGAAGCGGCTCATCTGGCGCGATTTTAGACCCATGGTCGCGTACCATCCGGTTCTGACCCCCGTCGGGTCTCGAAGGAGGAATCGTGCGGCGCGTCTTCTCGTGGGCGGCCCGAAATCGGTGGCTGAATGATCACCTCCCGCGGATGCGCTTCATGCGCCGGGCGGTGCGGCGGTTCATGCCTGGGGAAACCCTGGCCGATGCGCTCGGCGCAGCGGCTCCGTTGCAGGCGGTCGGGATCGGAACGATGTACACGCGCCTCGGGGAGAACCTCGAAAACCTCGCCGCCGCCGACGAGGTGGCGGCCCACTACCTCGACGCGATCGACCGGATCGTCGCTGCCGGAATCCGGGGCGAGATCTCGGTGAAGCCGACGCAGCTGGGACTCGATCACGATTCCGAGGTCTGCCTCCAGCACCTCGTGCGCCTGGCCGAGCATGCCGCGGCGCAGGGCTCATACCTGTGGATCGACATGGAAGGGAGCGCCTACGTCGAGGCGACGATCGCACTCTACGAGCGGCTGCGCGCGGTCCAGCCACGGACGGGGATCTGCCTCCAGGCGTACTTGCGGCGGACGGCCGCGGACATCGAGCGGCTGCGACCGCTCGATCCGGCGATCCGCCTTGTGAAAGGCGCCTACGACGAACCGGAGTCGATCGCCTACACCAACCGGC
>JAUSJS010000343.1 GCA_030647575.1 Candidatus Limnocylindrales bacterium
GCCGTAGGCCACCCGGTTGACGAGCTCGGCAAGATCGTCGCGCGCCTCGCTGATGCTGATCGACTCGGCCATTCCGCCCTCCAGTGGTACGAATGGTACGAACCGTACACCCAAGGGCAATGGGCAACTGCTGAACCAAGAAGCTTGCGAAGCGACGGCGGCCACCTTGGCCGCCGTCCGGTCGCTTCAACCGACCTATTTCGGGTTCGGGGAACGGTCGCTGAGAAGCCCGCCCATGCACCTCCCAGGCGCACGACGGGGTCGGCCGAACTACGCCGCGGGGCCTAAACCGGCCACGATGGCGCTCGGGCGACGTCCGAGGCCGCTCCGGAGCAACGCCCGATCGAGCGTTGCGAGCTCGGCGTCACGTGAGCGCGCGGCCGCAGCGTAGGCGGCGTCGTACAGGGTCAGGTCGTAGCGCTCGGCGAGCGCGGCTGCCTCGGTCAGCTCAGCGGGCGTGAGCGCAACTCGCGGGCAGATCTCGCTGAGAGCCAGCAGAACGGTGACGACCCGCGCGGCCCCCACGCGGAGCCGGCCGCGGAGCAATGCGTTACCCACTTCGTATGCGGTGAGATCCAGCACATGCAGCACGATGGAGCGGTCCCGATAACGATCGAGCAGCGCTCGCGCCGAGTCGACCTCCTCCTCGCCTTCCGCGTGGAACCACTTGAGCACCACGCTCGCGTCGCTAACGACGTCGATCATTCGAATCACGTGCCCGGCGCTCGCGCCGGATCAGATCGGCCGACTCGAAGCGTCCTACCGATCCGAGGGCCTCGCGCCCCCGCTCCAGAGCGGCGTCGAGCGTCCGAGTAGTCGGCCAGCCCAGCTGCCGGCGCGCGGCATCCTGGAGGAAGCCACTGCGAGTGGTTCCCTGCGTGTGCGCCTCGCGGTCGATACGTTCGAGCAGGTCAGCCGGGACCGATATGAGAACTTTGACCATGCTCGGCAGGATATCCAACATATATCCTCAACGCAAGTGTCAGACCGGCTGTCCTGGGCTTCATCTTCTCAGCCATGGCTCACCTGCGACTCAATTGCGAGGCGCTCCCGGGGAATCTTTTTGGCGCCCGACACTAGTACGTCAGAACGCGATCCGCCTCGAAGACGAGCTCGACCAGCCGCGACGGCGGCGCCATCGTGACCTCCAGACCCCCGAGGTCCTCGGCGGTCACCCCGCGGGCCTTGCTCGACATCCCGGACACATGGAACCGGGCTCCGCCTGCCGCCAGCACATCGACGTGCTCGCGGAGGCTGCCGGTTCCGATACCATGCGCGGCCTCCAGGGTCGCTGGCCGCAGCAGCGCCACGGCATCGCCGGCCAGGAAGAGGTCGACCGTGTGCCCTGCCTCGAGCGCGGTCCGCGCGACGAGGAGCCCGAGCGCGGCCCGGGTCGGGTTCTCGTACCCCGTCGCGATGTGGACCAGGAGCCTAGCCACGGGCGGCCATCGGAGCCGGCTCGTCGCGCATGACCGCGATGACCTTGCCGACGAGCTCCGCCGTGACGATCCGCTTGCCCATGCCTAGACCTCTACAGGAAGCTCGTAGACCTCCGACGTTGGGTGCCCGGCGCGCTCGTGGATCCGCATCAGCGCTTCCTTCGAAGGGCCAGTCGACAGACAGAAGACCTTGCCCGCCTGAGGATCGAGCCAGGCATGCTCGATATGGACCCCCTCCTCGCCTTCGATCGCGGCGTCCGCGTCGTGGGCCGCCTGGAGCTGTTCGGCGGTCACCCCGAAGAACCCAGAGTGAACGTCCATGTACCTCGGCATCGCCCGACCTCCGTGCTGCGGCGTCGTTCGACACCGCTACCACAGGAGTCTAGCCGTACCCCGTTTGGCCCGGCGACGAGGTCGGGCATCGGGCCGCGGCGGGCAATGCTCAGATCCCTCAACCGCCTCGGGCCGCGGGTCGTAACGATGATGGGCACCCGCCGATCGCTCCACCAGCTAGCGCCAGAGCGCCTCGTAGGGGTGCTCGCCGACGAGCGGCCTGCCTTCCACGAAGCGGGAGAGCGCGAAGGGCGTGATGTCGACCGTCGACGGCCGACCGTCGAGGATCCACTCGGCCAGTGAGGCGCCCACCGCTGGCGCGATCTTGAAGCCCGTGCCGGAGAAGCCGCAGGCGAGCCATAGCCCGTCCGGCCCGCCTGCACTTACCGGCCCGAGGATCGCCCGCTGGTCCGGCGTGATGCCGTCCTGGCCACCGTGCGCGGTGCGGAACGTGCCGGCGGCCATCCATGGCAAGCGTCGGCAGACGCGCTCGACCATCACCTCCACGGTCGTCTCGGCGAGTGCCGCCATCGGCCGGTCCGGCGAGCCGCCGATGACGTTGCCGGCCTCCAGGCCGACGAGCAGCAGGTCGCGGCCCTCGGGGCGGAAGTAGACCTCCTGGGCGTGGTCGATGACGATCGGCAGGTCCGCGCTGCGGCCCTCCGGGAGTCCGAAGTACGCCGTGTCATGACGCCACGCCTCGACCGGGACGGTCACTCCGGCCGTTGCCGCGAGCTCGGCCGACCACGCACCGCCGGCGATGACGACGACCGGCGCCTGGAAGCCCCCGCGGTCGCTCTCCACGCCGACGACCCGCTCGCCGTTGAGCGCAAGCGCGCTGACCCGGCAGCCGCCGATGAACCGGGCCCCGGCCCGGCGGGCCCCTGCGAGGAAGCCGGCCGTCGTCCCGGTCGGATCCGCATAGCCGGAGTGGGGCTCGTAGGCGGCGGCCACGACGTCCTCGGTCACGATGCCCGGCACGAGGAGCGACACCTCCGCTGGCCCGACCACGTCGGTCGGGATCCCGATCCGCTGCTGCGCCGCGACGTTCGCCCGCAGCGCGTCTGCGACGGAGGCCGGCACGAGCTGCAGGAACCCCGTCCGCACGAAGCCGGCGTCGCCCTCCCCCACCCGGCCGGCCCATTCGGCGAAGTACGGGTACGACGCCCACGCTAGGCGCGCCTCCAGCTCGAGGTCGTAGTGCATCCGGACGAAGCCGGACGAGCGGCCGGTCGCCCCGGCCGCGACGGCCGCCCGCTCCAGCACGAGCACGCTCGCCCCGCGCCGGGCGAGGTGGAACGCGAGGCTGGCGCCCTGCACCCCGGCGCCGACGACAATGACGTCCGCCGTCGCGATCGCATTCATCTCCGCTCTCCTCCGTCGGTTACCCGGATCGGCAGCATCGCCGCGGCCGCCAGGCCGCCGTGCCGTCCGCCGTCGGGACGAAGTGCTGGGCAGGCTCGACGAACGGCGAGTTGCGGACCGGGTTCTCGATCGGGCCCTGGGTCACGCGCTCCCCTTCCTCGCTGGCCGACCTGGCGGTCGGCCGATCGATCAAGCCCGAGTGTACGCGGGCGCTGCGCCCCCTCAATGACCGAACGAGCACGCTGTCGACGGTCAGCGCACGTCGACCGCACCTGTCAAGCCGGGTCATGGCTCACAACCGGGAGTCGCTGGCCGCGGCTTCCCGGATGGCGGCGCGCAGATCCTTCATTAGCAGGACGAGGTGGAGAGGATCCGTGGGTGACGGCAGGAAGCCGGGATGGATGCGGCGATAGAACTCGGCCGCCTCTGGTGTTTCCGCGTGGATCAGGAGTGCTCGGACGCCGACGCGATTGGTCATCCGTCGGCGTGACCGGGCCGCTTGAGGGCGATGGCGTCGCGCAGGGTCTCGATGGCGGCGCGTGCCCATGACCTGGCGGCGCCCTCCATGCCGCCACGGTCGTCCGGGTCAAGGCCCGTGAGGATCCGGATATACGACTCGACCTGGACCAGCGTGCCCACGACGATGGCGAGGTCGCCGGCCTCCGCGAGCTCGGCCGGGGACAGCGCGTCCGACCAGCAGGTGAGGTAGGCGCCGCGCAGTGCGCGACGGGTCGCGACCTGCTTGGGCCGGGTGGCGTACACGGCGAGGTAGAGGAACGGGTGGGCGATCGCGGTGTCCGACCAGTCGAAGATCCGTGGTCCGTCCGGCGTCGCCGCGACGTTCCACGGATGGAGGTCGCCGTGGCTGATGGTCGGCGCGGGCCCGAGTCGGTCGAGGCGCTCGCAGGCGGCGATGAAGCCCGGCAGCACGGCGGTCCACGCCCCTCGTTCGGCATCGGTGAATTCGGATGCCAGCGGCTCGCGGTCGGCGAACGTCGGCAGGTCGCGGGCGAGGGCGGCGAGGGAGCGGGTCTCGGCGCCGGCCCGTGCCAGGTCGTCGGTCCGTGTCGACCAGGTCCGCTGGATCCGCGCGTACGCCTCCAGCCCAGTGGCCCAACCGCTCGGCGGCGCCTTGCCGAGGACGCGGTCGCCATGATCGTGCATGAGCAGCCAGCCCTCGTCGGGCTCGATGGCGGCAACCCGCGTGACCAGGTCCGGCGTGGCATCGGCGAGGAACGCCGTGAGTGCCGCTTCGTGTCGGAACAACAGGGAGCAGCACTTGAGGAACATCGCGCCATTCGCCGTCGGGGCCCGCAGGATCATCGAGATGCCCCAGCCGTAGCCGAGGGTCGGGGGCTCGGACGCCGGCCTCCCGAGCTCGGCCATCCGGTCCACCATCCAGCGCGAGGCTCGGGCGAACCAGCCGGGGCGCCCCCAGGGCGGGTCGGTGGGTGTCGGCCCGGATTCGCGTCGACGGATCCAACGCGGGACAGTCTCCCGCAGCTCCCCCGGATCGAGCGAGTCGAGCGGGAGCGTCGCCCAGCCGGTCCAGGCGAGACCGTCTGGCGC
>JAUSJS010000344.1 GCA_030647575.1 Candidatus Limnocylindrales bacterium
CCTGCCGCCCGTCGCCCAAGCTGCCATCGCCCACGCCCAGTTCGAGACGATCCACCCGTACATCGACGGCAACGGCCGGGTGGGACGCTGCCTTGTCCATGTCGTGCTACGCCGCAGGGGCGCTGCGCCGCGGTTCGTACCGCCAGTGTCGATCGTCCTCGCCGCTCGCCCGAGTTCCTATATCGACGGCCTCGTCGGGTTCCGCGAGGGTCGCATCGCGGAGTGGTGCGCGTCGTTCGCCGGCGCGCTCGAGCGCGCGGCGCGATTGTCGGTCGAGCTCGCGTCAGCTCTCGCGCGCCTTCAGCAAGAATGGTATGAGCGTGCTGGTCGTCCGAGGCGCGACTCGATGGCCGCCCGCATCATCCCGATCCTGCCGGCTCAGCCGATTACCTCGGCCGCGATGATCCGTGCGGCGATGAACGCCCGACACCAGCGGGCTCTCGAGGGGCTGAAGGTCCTCGAAGCCGCCGGCGTCCTCCGTCGGATCTCCGAAAGCACCTGGGACCAGCAGTACGCGGCCGACGATCTGTTCGCGCTGCTCGAACGCTACGAGGAGGCAATCTCGGCCGGGGGATAGTCCACCAGCGCCGGGTGGACGGCCATCCATGCATCCGGCGCGCCTTGTGGTGCGGTCAGCCTCGCGTTGACTCAGCTTGGGGGTGGGGCCGGTGGTCGTGGCCTCGTTCGACGCGGGGCTCGGATCGGTGGAGGGCGTTCGGCGGATCTCGGCCTGAGGGCTCGGTGCCGAGACCCGCGGGCCTCAGCAGCCGCCGTTATCAGGTTGACTGGTCGAAACGGGCCGAACGAGCATGACCATGCCTCCACTCGAATCATGAGCAGCGCAACGATGACCAGACTGATGGCCCGAGGCCGGGACGGTGTTCCCGGGGCCCGACCCTCGCCTATGCCTGGCGGGAGTGGTCATCTGCCGGGTCAGGGCGCCTTCGGGTCCACGTAGCGGCAACGCGGCCGGATCGGGCACCGAGAGCACTCCGGCCGCTGGGCGTGGCACAGCTTGCGGCCGTGCTGGATCAGATTGACGTGGGCCTCGTACATCTGGTCCGGCTCCAGCATGCCGAGGAACAGGTCATGGGCCTGGTCGGCGCTGACCTTGGGGCCGATCAGGCCGACCCGGTGGGCGACCCGCTCGACATGCCGATCGACCGGCATCAACGGCTGGCCGAAGCTGAACAGCAGCAGCACCGAGGCGGTCTTCTTGCCGATTCCGTCGATGCCGGTCAGCCAGTCGCGGGCATCGTGCGCCGACATGTCGGCCAGGAATTCGAGTGAGTCGTCGCCGCGTTCCTCGCGGATTCGCCGCAGGGTCGCCTGGATCCGAGGCGCCTTCTGGTTGGCCAGGCCGCCCGGCCGGATCGTGTCGACCAGCTCGGGGAGTGGCGCCTGCTCCACGGCATTCCAGTCCGGCGCCGCACCGTCGCTCAACCCGACGCCGCCCCAGCCGGCTCCGGGGCTGTGGGCCCGGACCTCGCCCCCGGATGGGTACTTGCGACGGAGCGCCTCGAAGGCCACCTCGGCGTTCGTGTCGGCGCTGTTCTGGGTCAGGATCGTGAGGATCAGCTCGCTCGTCGGGTCGAGCCGGCGCTCCCAGGTCGGCCGACCGTAGTAGTCGGCGAGCTGGTCCAGCACGTAGGGGACGAGCCCAGGGCGATAGCGTTCGAGCTGCTTGGCCCACGTTCGCCCGGGGTTGGAGAAGCGCCGCTTCCGGCGACGCCGTCGGGCCGCGGCAGGCGACGAGCGCGAGGCTGGCCGCACCGGCGTCACCAGATCGTTCGGACGTCGTAGCCCGAGATCGCGCGATCGGCCGTCAGGATCGGCAGCCCCTCGATCTGGATCCTCAACGGAGGAGCTCACGCATGGGGTGCTCCGGATGCATGTAATCTTCGTCGAACTCCGGCAACGGGTCGTCAAAGTTCGGATGGATGATGACCTTGCCCTTGTCCATCCCCGGGACGCGGCGCTTCGGCCGCTCGTGGATCGCCGACAGGCGCGCGATCGGCTTGCCGGCCTTGGCGATCGTGATCTCCTCACCGGCCTGGACCCGCTCGATCAGGCGCGAGAGGTTGGTCTTCGCCTCGTGGATGTTGACGTGGGTGCTCACCGCCGGAGCATGGACTACGTCACGGACTGAGGCAACCAGATCGATGCCAGGCGGCCGTACTGGGTGTCCATGTCGTTCGTAGATTTCCACTCTGGCTGGTCAATGGGATCGACAGTGGCCGATCCACCAACCACGGTGGGAGTTTCGACCGGATCAGGCGGAATCCGTCACGCATTCCAATGGGGTTGGAGCTACCGAGAGACGCAGGATCGGGATCCGTCGCTTAGGCCAGCCTGGCTGGAATCGTGAGCGGGGCCGCCCCGCCCCAGCCCTGCCGCGCGATGGACTACCTCGTCAACCAGATCGACGCCAGCCGGGCGAGCCGCTCGCCGCAGCGTTCGACCGGGGCGACGCCGGCGGCCATCGCCGCTTCGACGGACTGCGGGTGCTCCGCAACGGGCACGGCGATCGCGCCGACGGTGGCCAGGGCTTCGATTCCCTCGGGCTCGACGCCGCCACCGACCGCGACGCACGGCACGCTGGCTTCGGCCGCTCGCCTGGCGACGCCCAGAGCGGTCTTGCCGAACGCGGTCTGGGCGTCGATCCGACCCTCGCCAGTGACGACGAGGTCGGAATCGGCGAGTCGAGCGTCGAAGTCGGTCGCCTCCATCAGCAGCTCGACGCCCGGCCGAAGCGCGAACGAGTGGAATCGGCCCGCGATGGCCAGCAGACCGAAGCCGACGCCGCCGGCTGCGCCGGCCCCCGGGGTGTGGCGGACGCGCCGCCCGACTGCCGCTTCGAGGGCATCGGCGTAGAACAAGAGCCGACGATCGAGCTCGACCACGTCTGCGGCCGACGCCCCCTTCTGGGGCCCGTAGACGGCGGCCGCGCCGCTCCGGCCGAGGAGCGGATTCGAGACGTCGCAGGCCACGGCGAGATCCACATCGGCGAGTCGGGGGTCGAGGTTGGCCAGGTCGGCGAGCGCCTTGTCGCGATCCACGTTGGCGCCAAGGCCGCGCAGCAGGCCGGCGCCGCCGTCGGTCGTGGCACTTCCCCCGATCCCCAGCACGAACGTTGTGACGCCGGCGTCGAGCGCCGCGCGGATCGCCTCGCCGCTACCGACAGAGGTCGCCTCGACGGCATCGCGCTC
>JAUSJS010000346.1 GCA_030647575.1 Candidatus Limnocylindrales bacterium
CGATTCCCCAGCGCAAGCGCGCAGTGGATCAAACCCTGGAGCGCCTCGGTCTCGCCGCGCGCAGCAACCAACTGGCCGGGCAGCTCTCCGGCGGATGGAAACAGCGGCTGGCGCTGGCTGCCTGTCTGCTCATGCGCCGGATCGCCCGCGCCCCTCAAGAGCTGCGAGGCGCCGACCTCCGGGTCGTCGGCCTCGGCGTCCTGATCGGACTGGCCGCGCTCACTCGAAACGAGGCGATCTGGCTGGGTCTCGCCTGGGCCATCGTCGCCTGGCGGATCCCCGGCCTCGATCCGGTTGCGCGCGCCCGCGCCGTCGGCGTCGCCGGTGTTGTCGCGCTGCTGATCTTCGTGCCATGGATGGTCCGGGACTGGCTCGTCTTCGGGAGCCCCTTGCCCGGCCAGGCGGCGGCCAACGCCCTCAGCGTGACCGGCTTCGACATCTTCGCCTGGAATGACCCGCCAACCCTGGCTCGCTATCTGGCCGTGGGTCCGGCGCGACTCCTGGCGATGCGGGTCGAGGGGATCTCGCACAACCTCTTCAGCGTGCTGCTGCTGCCGGGTGTGCCACTCTCGGTCATCGGTCTGCTCGCGCTGCCGTGGCAGGCGCGTGGCGAAGCGCTCCGTCCTGTCGTGCTGGTCAGCGCGATCATGTTCCTGGTGACCAGCCTCGCCTTCCCGGTGGCCACCACCTGGGGAACCTTCCTGCATGCCGCCGGTCCGGCTCACGTCCTCCTGGTCATCTCGGCGCTGCTGGGCCTCGACGCCGGGATCGCCCGCTTGGGCGTCTACCGGGGCTGGACGCGACCCGTGGCCTGGCTCGGAGCGACCCTGGGCGTGGCCGGGTCACTCCTCTTCTCGGCGGTCCTTCTCCCGTCCTTCGGGGCGGGTTCACGTGAGACCGCCACGCAGTACGAGGAGCTGAGCCGGCGGATGGAGGCGATCGGTGAGCGACTCGACCAGCGTGGCGGGCCGGTCATCTCGAACTTCCCGATCTGGCTGGCCGAGACGCAGCGGATCCCGGCCCTGGCGCTGCCCAACGAGGCCCCGAGCGACGTGGTCGATCTCGCCGAGACGTTCGACGCTCGTCTCCTGGTGCTCGTCGGCGCCGATCACGGGCAGTGGCCGGCGGTCCTGTCCGGCGGGGCCGCGGACGCCGATTGCTTCCGGCAGCTCGATCTCGGCGCCGGGCCGGCGGGTCTTCCCGATCCGCTGGCGGATGTGCGCGTCTACGAGGTGGCTTGTCCGTGATAGGCGACCCCTATACTCCAAAGCCGATGGAGCCTGCACGCCCGGGGTCGGATGCTCGAGACAGTCGCTTCGACGGCTTCCAGGCGGAGGCCACGGCGGCGGTCGGGTACAGCGCGAACACCCTGAAAAGCATCCGCGAGCGCTACCACGAGGCGTATCTCGAGGCGCTCGGTCGGTGGCAGGCCCTGCGCGACAACCTCAGCGTCGTCGATCGCGAGCCACGCGACCAGCGGGTCCGCACCGTGGCCGACGGCGCAACCGACGATGACGCGGCGGATGCGGCCGAGGCAGGCGCCGGCGATGCTCGACGGCGGACCCTGCGCGGTGACGTCGACCACCTGACCGCTGAGCTCAACGCGCATCAGACCGAGCTCGCCAAGCTGGAGCTCGCCGAGCGAACGCTCGAGCGGACCTGGCTCTTCCTGGAGCGCGGCGACGCCACCCTGGTCAATGAGACGACCGTCCCGGCGACCAGCAGCGACCTCAGGATGCGGATCATGGAGGCCCAGGAGGCCGAGCGATCCCGTCTGGGCCAGGAGATCCATGACGGGCCGGCCCAGGCGCTCGCGAATGCGATCTTCCAGGTCGAATACATCGAGCGGGTCCTCGACACCGACGTGCGGCAAGCCCATACGGAGCTGGGCCTCCTGCGCGAGCTGTTGCGCCGCGAGCTCGGGGACGTTCGTGCCTTCATCACCCAGCTCCGACCGGCCACGGTCGACGAGCTGGGCCTGGACGGCGCCATCATCGAAGCCGTCGACCACCTGAAGGCCCTTGCCGGGTTGACCGCCAGCACAGACCTGACGGCGCCTGCGAGCGCGCTGACCAGCAGCCAGCGAACGGTCGTCCTGCGAGTCGCGCAGGAAGCCCTGCAGAATGTGCGCAAGCACGCCGGAGCCGGCAACATCACCGTCGCCACGCGGCTGGAGGACGTGTCGTGGGTCCTGGAAGTCCGCGATGACGGGCGCGGATTCGACATCGGCGCCGTCGCCGCGCGAGGTCGGCGCAACTTCGGATTGCAGTTCATGCGGGAGCGCGCAGAGTTGATCGGTGCGCGATTGGACGTACGATCACGGCCGGAGGGCGGCACAGTCGTCCGGCTGGCGGTTCCGACGGGGATTGGAACGGGAGCAGAGGAGAGCAGATGAGTGCCATGGACTACAGCGGACCTGACCGCCGGCGGGGCGGAGCAGACCGCAAGGCGCTCGATGAGGTCACGAGGATCCTCGTCGTCGACGACCACGCTCTGTTCCGTGTCGGGATCGCCAAGATCCTGGGCCAGCAGCCCGACTTCGAGATCGTGGCGGAAGCGGACGACTCGCGCAGCGCGATCGAGCGCGCCCTGGAGACCTCGCCCAACATCATCCTGATGGACCTCTCGCTACCGCCGCCCGGCGGCATCGAGACGACGTCCCGGATCAAGCGCGAGCTGCCAGCCACCGCGATCATCGTGCTCGCCGTCAGCGAGGACGAGGACGCGCTGTTCGATGCCATCAAGGCGGGCGCCGCCGCCTTCATCCTCAAGGACGTTGGACCGGACGACCTGGTCACGATCATCCGGCGTGTTGTCGCCGGCGAGTACCTCATCAACGACAAGGTCTTCTCCAAGCCGGCGGTCGCTTCGCGCGTCCTCAAGGAGTTCCGAGAGCTTGCCATCTACGGCCAGGAAGCCGCCCCGATCTTCGCCCCGCTCTCGCCGCGCGAGGTCGAGATCCTGGACAACATCGCCCAGGGAATGACCAACAAACAGGTCGCCTACGCGCTGTCGATCAGCGAGCAGACGGTCAAGAACCACATGAGCTCCATCCTGCGCAAGCTGTCTGTCAACGACCGGACCCAGGCCGTGGTCTACGCGATGCGCCAGGGCTGGATCAAGATGCCGGAAGACTGATCGACCGGCGACCATGACTGACCGCGCGACGACCGAGCCGACCGCTCCGGCCAGCCTGTCCGAGCTGTCCGCGCGGATGTCCGAGGAGACGGTCCGCCTCGACAAGGAGCTCGGCGAAGTCGAGCTGTTGATCTCGCAGGCCCGCACGGAGGCGACACGCCACGAGACGCGCCGCGCCGCCGCTACGGACAAGCTGGCGGCCACGCTGGCGGCGGCCTCCGCTCGCGGCGAGCCGCCGCCCGACACCGCCGAGCTCAACTCGCAGCTCGTCCTCTTGACCAATCGCGCCGCGTTGATGGAGTCGCAGGTCGACGTCCTCGAGGGCAAGCAGCGTGCGTTGAGGCGCTTCCGCGACGCGCTTGCAGGGTACGCGGAGGCCCTCGTCGCGGTGCCTGGGGCGGCGCCCGAGCCCGAACCCGGTCCCCCGGCCAAGGGTGGGCGCAAGGGGGCCGCGGGAAGCGCCGCCGCCGATCCGATCGGATCGCTTCCGCCGGCCGTCTCACGGCTCCTTCTCGGCGCCCAGGAGGACATGCGTCGCGAGATTGCCCGAGCGATGCACGAC
>JAUSJS010000349.1 GCA_030647575.1 Candidatus Limnocylindrales bacterium
TGGTGGCGACGGTCATCACGCTCGCAATCGGCCTCCTGCTCGGAGTGCTGTCGGCACGGAGCGAGCGGTTCTCGCGCGGTCTCCGGCCATTCCTCGACGCCGCGCAGACGATGCCGGCGTTCGTCTACCTGCTGCCGGCCGTGGCGCTGTTCGGTCCGACCCGCTTCACCGCGATCGTCGCGGCGCTGATCTATGCTGTCCCGCCGGTCATCCGTCTTGTCGAAGCCGGGATCCGGCTCGTTCCGGCGACGGTGACCGAGGCGGCGACGGCTGCCGGCTCCACGTCGCTCCAGCTCCTCTGGAAGGTCCAGCTGCCGATGGCCCGCCAGGCGCTCCTGGTCGCCGCGAACCAGGGCATCGTCCTGGTTCTCGCGATGGTCGTGGTCGGTGGACTGGTCGGCGCGGGAGCCCTCGGTTACGACGTCGTCGCCGGGTTCGCCCGGCGGGACTTCTTCGGGGAGGGTCTGGCGGCGGGGATCGCCATCGTCCTGCTAGGCGTCATGCTCGATCGCATCACCCAGGGAGCGGGCAAACGGCTGCGGCGCGAGGCGCGCACACCCCTGACGGCCGGGGCCGTCCAAACGGTGTGACGGCGTGCAGAGATTTCCGGTGGGCTGTGCGAAGGTCCATGATGTGGTGGGACCGGGGCCCTGGGTCGCCGGGGACAGGAACTGGAGGAGACAAAGGACCATGACCAATCGAACACTCCGACGCCTCGTGGTCGGCCTGGCGGCGGTGAGCGTCGCCCTCGCGGCCTGCTCGTCGAGCCCAGGGGCGAGCACCGCTCCGGGTGCCTCCGAGGGAACCGGCAGCTCGCCGGCCGCAGGCGGCGGGACAGTCAACATGGCGATCAACCCGTGGGTCGGCTACGAGGCCGACGCCGCGGTCGTCGCTTACCTGCTAGAGAACGAGCTCGGGTACACGGTCGAGAAGAAGGACCTCAAGGAGGACGTCTCCTGGCAGGGATTCGAGACCGGTGAGGTCGACCTGATCCTCGAGAACTGGGGCCACCCGGATCTCGAGAAGAAGTACATCGATGAGGACAAGGTTGCGGTCAATGCCGGTCCGACCGGCAACATCGGGATCATCGGCTGGTATGTCCCGGGCTGGATGGTCGAGGAATACCCGGACATAACCGATTACAACAACCTCAACAAGTACGCCGATCTGTTCAAGACGTCCGAGTCCGGCGACCTGGGCCAG
Source organism: Candidatus Limnocylindrales bacterium (assembly GCA_030647575.1). Classification (GTDB taxonomy): domain Bacteria; phylum Chloroflexota; class Limnocylindria; order Limnocylindrales; family CSP1-4; genus SPCO01. The sequence continues at coordinate 1,204 of JAUSJS010000349.1, forward strand.
TTCCTCGGAGCCGATCCGTCGTACGTCCAGTACGACGAGGCCCTGGTCAAGAACCTCGGCCTCAACTTCAAGGTGATCTTCTCGGGCGGCGAAGCCGCTTCGATCACTGCCTTCCAGCAGGCCGAGAAGGACCGCAAGCCGCTCATCGGCTACTTCTACGATCCGCAGTGGCTCCATTCCCAGATCAAGCTGGTCAGGGTCAACCTGCCGGCTTATGCGGCCGGCTGCGATGCGGACCTGGAGAAGGTCGCCTGCGACTATCCGGAATACGAGCTCAACAAGATCGTCAGCTCGACGTTCGCCGACAGCGGCGGTGCGGCCGTCGAACTGGTCAGGAACTTCAGCTGGACGAACGAGGACCAGAACCTCGTGTCTGACTACATCACCAACCAGAACATGTCGGCCGAGGAAGCCGGCAAGAAATGGGTGGAGGAGAACGAGGCCAAGTGGAAGGCGTGGATGCCGGCCAGCTGAGGGCTCCTTGACCAACCAGGGCCGCTCGGCGCTGGACGGGAGGAGCGACGCGACCGTCACCCGACGCCTGGTCCAGCTGACGATCGACCGTCTGGCCGCCGTTGTGACCGAACCGCTCGATCCCGAGATAACCCGCTGCAGCGATGACGAAACGGATCTCCTGACGACGTCGCGTTAGCAAATCCCTCACAGCCTCTTGACGCCCGCCGATGCGGGTTGTGAAATGCACCCGCAGGCTGCTATCGGACCCCGACGTCCGCCACACTCGACGGACGGGACTCGAGGTCGACCCGAGGGAAAGAGGAGGTCCCCGGACAACGGCCTCGGCGCCTGTGATCGTCAACACACACGCATGGAGGACAGATCTTGTCGACTCACCGAACGGCGACCCGCGTCGCGGGTCTCCTCGTCGCCGCGACGTTCGTCTTCGCGGCCTGCTCATCGTCGGGCGCCACGACGGCGCCGTCAGCCGCCGCACCTTCCGAGGCCGCGCCGTCGGCCGCCGCACCTTCCGAGGCCGCGCCGTCGGCCGACCCTATGGCGAGCCTCATCGAGGCGGCCAAGGCTGAAGGCAAGCTCACAACGATCGCCCTGCCCCACGACTGGTGCAACTACGGCGAGACCATCGAGACCTTCAAGACGAAGTACGGCCTCGAGGTCAACGAGCTCGATCCGAACGCCGGTTCCGGCGACGAGGTCGAGGCGATCAAGGCCAACAAGGACAACCCCGGCGATCAGGCCCCGGACGTCATCGACGTCGGCCTGGCCTTCGGTCCGACATCCAAGGATGAAGGACTCCTGGAGCCGTACAAGGCTGCCACCTGGGACACGATCCCCGATGACGCCAAGGATGCCGACGGCGCCTGGTACGGCGACTACTACGGCGTGCTGTCGTTCGAGGTGAACACGGCGGTCGTGACGAACGTCCCGCAGGACTGGTCGGACCTTCTCAAGCCCGAATACAAGGGCCAGGTCGCCCTCGCCGGCGATCCGCGCACCTCGAACCAGGCGATCCAGGCCGTCTTCGCCGCAGCCCTCGCCAACGGCGGGTCACTCGACGACGCCACGAAGGGCCTCGAGTTCTTCAGGGATCTCAACGAGGCCCGCAACCTCGTGCCGGTCATCGCCACGGCCGCAACGGTTGCGGCCGGCGAGACGCCGATCACGAT
>JAUSJS010000352.1 GCA_030647575.1 Candidatus Limnocylindrales bacterium
TGTCGAGCGCCGAATCAGAACGGCGACAGAGGTGAGGGACGCTCTGCACGGGGTCATCGACTTGGAACATCTACAGGATCTTCGCGCAGCCGCTGACGAGGCCGAATCTGACTTGCGCGCATCGCTGGATGCACTCTTTCAGGTACTCCATCGTCCGCACTAACCGCACTACCGACACCATCGGGTAGAAAACCGCACAGCCGCCCGGTCGATTGCTTACGCCGACTCGCGCCACCGGATACGGTAGGCACCGCGCGTAGCACAGTTTGAGACACGGGCCGTGTGTGGAGAATCCTCCCCCATCTCCCCGTCCACCCTGCCGGGCTTACGGGCGAACACCGATCGAAGAGTGGAGGACGCTGAGGGCATCCTCGTCACGAGGCAACTAGCGCGTCACGTCGCGATAGGTCGCGCACGCCCATCCATGCCAGATGACCTCTATCGCGGCGGCTAACTCGCACGTACCGCCCGGCGCTCCGCCCGCCGGACGACCGCTTGGGTCAGCCCGCGGAAGATCCGCGCGTGAACGGACGCGAGGCCGTACCAGTACAGCAGGCCGAACACGCCAGCCGGGTGGAACCTCGCGCTCGTCGTGAGCGTGCTGCGTACGGCTGACTGAGGCTTGACGTCGAACTCCAGCACCGCCGAGCCCGGCAGCTTCATCTCGGCCACGAGCGTCAGGCGGCGGCCGGGCTCGAGCGCCGCCACTCGCCAGAAGTCGACCGCGTCGCCCACGCGGAGCTCAGACGAGTGGCGGCGTCCGCGGCGCATCCCCACCCCGCCGGCCGCCCGGTCGACGGCACCGCGCAGCCGCCACAGCCAGTTCATGTACAGCCAGCCGCTCTGGCCACCAAGGCGTGAGACGACTCCCCAGAGATCCTCGGCGCTCGCATCCGCCGTCTGCTCGGCCGACATGGCGCGCGAGTAGAAGCTCACGTCCGCGCGGCGGCCGCGAAAGGCGAGCGCTCCTTCGACCCAGCGCGCCGGCACGTGCTCGGCACGCTCCGCCTCCAGCGCCTCCCGCACCGCCTCGCGGTACGTGCGAAGGCGAAGCGGGACGAGCGCCCGGATCTCCGCGTCATCGGCGAGCAGGTCGTGCTTCAGTCCCTCCACAAGCGGACGGGCCACATTCGCAGGGACGGCGGTGACGAGGTCGAGCCAATACGACGACAGGCGCGCGGTGAGCACCGGTACTCGCAGGTTCACAAAGCGCCTGCCGACGACCTCTGCGAACTGGCGCAGCAGGTCTTCATAGCGCAGCACCTCCGGCCCCGCAACGTCGAACGTCCGCCCCGCCGTCTCGGGGAGCGCCAGCAACGCCACGAGATAATCGAGCAGGTCCGAGAGCGCGATCGGCTGGGTGCGCGACTGCACCCAGCGGGGCGTGACCATGAACGGCAGGTGGTAGACGAGGTCGCGGATCACCTCGAAGGCGGCCGAGCCGGCACCGACGATGATCCCCGCGCGGATCTCGGTCACCGGGACCGAGCCGGCGCGCAGCCGCTCCGCCGTCTCACGACGCGATGCGAGGTGCTCTGACGCCGAATCGTTCGGCTGGAGGCCGCCGAGATAGACGATGCGGCCGACGCCCGCACGCGCTGCCGCAGTTGCGAACGCGTCCGCAGCCTCGCGGTCGCGCCGTGCGAAGTCCCGTCCCGCAGCCATGGAGTGGACGAGGTAGTAGGCGACGTCGCAGCCCTGAAGCGCACGCTCGAGCGATGCCGGGTCGAAGACGTCTGCTTGGACCAGCTCCGCACCCGGCCAGTCGCGCGCCTCCAGTACCTCGAAGTTGCGGGCGCCTGCCCGCACCCGATAGCCGCCCGAGAGCAGACGTGGCACCAGATGTGAGCCGATGTATCCGCTGGCGCCGAGGACGAGTACGCGCACGCTGTCGCTTTCCATCGCGCCGCTCAGGCCGTCAGCGTTGCCGCGAACACCTGCCAGGCGAGGGCCGACTTCGCGGTGAGGCTAAGCAGGATGTACGCGCTCTCACCGAAGAGGTAGTTGCGCCATGGACCGACCCGCCTGTACTGCAGGAACATGTTCACCGCGAAGCTGTTGAAGAACAGGAACAGCGATCCGTAGATGGCGTACACAAAGCCGGGCGGCTCCGCAGCCACCGTGGGGCGCCAGAGATAGACGCCGATCAGCAGCCAGGGGACGGCCCCAGTAAGCACGCCGAACAGGTACGGCAGCCAGTTGGGATGCCCTGGCGACTCGTAGTGCTCCATCAGCAGCCCGAAGAGGATCATCGCCGCGTTCACGCCGAAGAGCGCGCCGAGTGCCGTGACCTCGGAGATGCCGGTCAGCATCGCGATCAGCACGACCATCAGGGACGAGCTCACGGAGTACTCCACCCATCTGGCATAGTTGCGTTCGCGGGCAAGGTTCCGGCGGTACCAGGCGAACACTCCGGGGGCGATGAGCACGAGGTGGGCCGCGGCGGAGAGGAAGAGGAAGGCGGCGATCCCCCAGGCGAGCTTGACATCGAAGAGCCTGGTTAGCTCCGGCGGCGACGCACCGGGCGGGCCGTCCATGAACGTCGCCGTCACCGGAAGCGCGAAGTCGGTGGCCAACAGCAGGATGGCCGCCCCCTGCACGAGGTGCAGCGCGCCCATTGCCGCGTTGTACCACCGCAACCGTACG
>JAUSJS010000002.1 GCA_030647575.1 Candidatus Limnocylindrales bacterium
TGCCGTTCTCGTAGCTCCGCGTGTCGAAGGTCCGGGACAGGCTCGGGTGGAAGAGCGCTTCTCGGATCTCCGCGTACGTCGAGAGCTCGACGGTGCTCGCGAACGACTCGAGCAGGGTCACCGGGCCGCTCCCTGATTGCCGTGCGCCGGCCCCGGCCGGTCAGCCGCCATTGGACTCGTGCAGGACGGTCCCGTCGGCCGCCACCACGCGGATCGCCTGGGTCGGGCAGCCATACGCCGCCTGGACGAGGAGGTCGATCTCGGCATCCAGCGCGCCCGGGAGCGGGACGCTCACCCCGAGGTCCTCCCGTAGCTCGAACGCTCCCGGCAGGAGCCGGACGCAATCACCCGATCCGACGCACAGGTCGGGATCAATCGAGACGGAAACAGCCACATCCTCCCTCCCCGCGCGGCTCCGCAGTCCCCCGCGACTGGCCGTCGCGGACGCCCAGGCTCCGAGGTGGTTCGATTGTACACATCTGCATTCGCCTGCTCTCCGGCCGCTCAGCGTTCCGCGATTGATCGCCGCGCGATCTCCGTCGCGGCGTCGTCGGGCTCGTCCACGTGGTGGCCCGGCGCCTGCTCCTCCGGGAGTCGACGCCAGGCCGTGCGCACGGCGAGCAGGCCGAGCGGGACGAGGGTCAACCAGATCAGCGTGGCGGACAGGAGGCCGAAACCGGTCGCAACACTGCCGATGACGAGGGCGGTGACGGGCCGGTGTCCCAGGAGCGCGAGCTGGTGGAACGACATCACGCGACCCCGCAGCTCGTCCGGGGTGGCCCCCTGGAGGGCCGCCGTCAGGACAGGGAAGCAGAGTGCGAACCCGAGCCCGATGAAGCCGAAGCCGATCAGCGCGATCGGGAGATCCGGTGCGCTCGCAGCGACAAGAACACCGACTGCCTGCGTCAGCAAGCCGATGAACGCCGAACGGCGTGACCAGCCGAACTTGCGGATCTGGACGAACAGGAGGAGGGCGATTGCCGAACCGACGCTCTGGGCGGCGACGAGCAGACCCGCGTTGCTCTCCGGGATCCCCAACTTCTCGAACACCAGCCCGGGAGCGAGCGTGCGTTGGATCTCCATGGCCATCGACGTCACGACGACCCCGGCCAGCAGACCGGACATCCAGAGGTTCTTCCGGAGGAAGGTGACCGCCGAGGGGCCTCGCTCGCTCGGACCGGCGGACCCGTCGCTCCTTGCGGCGCGACCGCCGAGCTCCAGCCGGCCCAGGTAGAACATCGAGACGATCGGTGCGCCATAGGTCAGCGCGTTGACCGCGAACGCCAGCCCGGCACCGGAGGCCGCCATGGCCCCGGCCGCGATCAGCGGGCCGACGATCTGACCGGCGAGGAAGCCCAGGGACGTGAGGGCCACCGCATCCTGCAGGTCCCCGCGAGGCACGATGTTCGGCACCAGCGAGAGGAGCGACGGCTTGCCGAGCGCCCACAGGACGTTGAGCAGGAACATCGCGACGATCAGGCTGATCACGGTCGCCGCCCCGGCGATCGTGAGTACGGCCAGAATCGTGGCGATCGCCATCGAGGCCGCGTGGCTGGTCCAGACGACGCGGCGCCGGTCGAATCGATCGGACAGCTGCCCGCCCCAGACCGAGAATAGGAGGATCGGGATGAAGCCTGCGAAGTTGAAGAGGCCGACGACGAACGTCGAGCCCGTGAGCTGATAGACGTAGATGGAGCCCGCGACGGCCTGGAGCCAGGTTCCGAGACTTGTGATCGAGACGCCCAGCCAGTACACCAGATACGACCGGTGGCGGAACGGGCCAAACCGGCCGCCGGGTGGTCGCCGGGCAGCGTCCTGCGGCATGCGGCCGGAGCGATCAGTTGATCTGCGGGCGCCAGCGCTCGAACCGGCGCTCGACGACGCGGACGAGTTCACCAAGGACGAGCCCCAGGATCCCCAGCAGGATGATCCCGAAATAGACCCGGGCCGTCTGCAGGAGCGAGCCGTTGAGACCGATGTAGAAGCCGATCCCCGAGTTCGAGGTGAGGAACTCCGCCACCACGACGCCGACGATCCCGCGTCCGGTGCCGAGCCGGACGCCGGTCAGCAGGTACGGCGTGCTGGCCGGCAGCGTGACCGTCCGAAAGCGCATCCAGCCCGAGGCCCGAAAGCTCTGGGCGACATCGTGATAGACGGCGTCGGCGGCACGAACGCCGGCCATGACACTGACCGTGATGACGAAGATCGACTCGATGAAGACGACCACCACCTTGGCCTCGAGCCCGATGCCGAAGATGATGATGATCAGGGGGACGAGGGCGACCGTCGGCGTGGCGTAGAGGGCCGACAGCCACGGATCGAGCAGGTAGTTGAGGCGTCGAAAGAGCCCGATCGACAGACCGAGCAGGACGCCGACGAGCAGGGCGAGACCGAGCCCGAGGACATACTCGGTTCCTGACACGGCGATGTGGGGGAAGATCACACCCGACGAGATGTCCGTGATGGCCGCATCCCAGATGAGGCTGGGTGAACTGAGCACGACCTTCTTGACGAGCTTGAGCTGAGAAGCCGCCTCCCAGGCGCCGAGCACCACGACGAAACCGATCAGGCCGAACACGAGCCGCTCGGAGGGCCGCCACCCAAGGAGGCCGAGCGGGCTGCGGTTGGCTGGCCTCGCCAGCGACCCCAGCGTCACCTCATGCCCCGGGCTGACCGTGCGCGTGGAGCTGGGTCGCGATCAGCTCCCAGATTCGATCCGCGAGCGCGACGAACTCCGGGGTGCGCTTGATGTGGAGTTCACGAGGTCGCGGGAGATCGACCGGGATGTCGGCCAGAATGCGACCGGGCCGAGCGCTCATGACAAGCACCCGATCGGACAGATAGATCGCCTCGTCGATCTGGTGGGTGATGAACAGGACGGTCTTGCGGGCCTGGGCCCAGATCCGCAAGAGTTCCGCCTGCATCAGCTCTCGCGTCTGGGCATCCAGGGCCGCAAACGGTTCATCCATCAGCAGGATCTCCGGGTCGACCGTCAGCGCCCGAGCCAGGTTCGCCCGCTGCTGCATGCCGCCGGACAGCTGGTACGGGTACTTGGACTCGAAACCGGCCAGGCCGACCATCTTGATCAGCGGCATCGCCCGCGCCTGGGCCTCCTTCTTGGACATGCCCTGGCACATCAGGCCGTATGACACGTTCGACAGAACCGAGTACCACGGAAACAGCGCCGCATCCTGGAAGACCATGGCGTGCGCGCTGCCCTTCGCCTTCGGGGCGAGAAGCTCGATCTCGCCCTCGTGGTTCGAGAGCAGCCCGTTGACGATCTTGAGGAAGGTGGACTTGCCGCAGCCGCTCGGTCCGACGAGCGAGACGAACTGGCCCTCGGGGATCTCGAGGTCGATTCGCTCGATCGCGAGGAGGACCTCGCTGGAGGTCGGATCGACGTAGCCGAAGCGGACTCCACGAGCCTGGAGCGCCGTCCGTGTGCCAGTCATGGGTTTGCTCCTGCCTTGATCGGCCGCCAGCGTTGAAAGTATTTCTCAAGCCGCCTGATGCCTTCGACACCCACCAGGCCGGTCAGCGTGAACAGGAGCACACCGAATAGCAGCCGGTCCGTCTGGAGGGCGTCGCTGGCGAACTTGATCATGACTCCCAGGCCCACGGTGGCGGCGTACAGCTCGCCGGTCACCACGCCGATCAGGGCTCGCGCGATGCCGAGCCGCAGCCCAGTGACGATGAACGGGACGGTGCTCGGCGCGACGACCGTCAGGAAGACCCGTCGTCGTGAGGCGCCGAAGCTGGTCGCGACGTCGAGGTAGCGGCGATCGACGGTCCGGACGCCCTGGATCGTCGGGATGATGATCGCGAAGAAGGCACCCAGGAAGGCCACCAGGATCTTCGAGGCGAGCCCCAGGCCAACCGCGATGACGATCACGGGCAGCAACGCGATCCGCGGCAACGAGTTGAGGAAGTTCAACCACGGGTCGAGCGCGTACTGGACGCGTCGATACCAGCCGGCGAGGAGTCCGAGCGGGATCGCGAGCACGATGGCCAGCCCGTAGCCGGCGATGAACTCGGTGAGGCTCGCCTGTACGTCTACCCAGAACCGCGGGATCTGGACCTCGACGATGCCGGCCTCGATGATCGCGGTCGGCCGGCTAAAGAAGTACTCGCTGACGATGCCTGCTCGGCTGCCGAACTCCCAGAAAACGAGAAAGCCGACGATCCCGAACAGCCCGTAAAGCAGGCGGGCGTGCGAGTCGAACCAGCCTAGTCGCCCCGGCCGGACCCGGCGGCCGCTGGCATCGTTCAGGGAGCGGCTCACGCGATCGGGTCTCCATGGACGGGGTTGGCGCGGCATACTGTACAGGGACGGTGCACGCCTGTAGACAATCGCATATCAGACGGCTAGATTCAACCTCTGGCCCCCCGGGGACCACCATATTGGCACGCGCTCACCGCGGGCCCGAGGAGGAGCAGAACGTGATCTCAGCACCCAGGTCGATTCGGCTCGCGGCGCTCGTAGCGATTGCGAGCCTCACCTTCGCGGCGTGCAGTAGCACGACGACCTCGCCGAGCGCGGAGGCGACCGCCGCACCCGCGACCGCGGCGCCGGCCGTGACAGACGCGCCGGCCCCCGAGGTGACCCCGGAGCCCGGAACCCTGCCGGCCCCCGAGCAGACCGATGTCTCGATCGGCCTGAGCGTCACCGAGGTGAGCCAGTTCGCGGCGGTCCTTGCCAGCCAGCTCGGGCTCTACGAGAAGTACGGCCTGAATGTCGACTACACCGTGTTCGAGGGTGACGGCAAGGCCGTGGCCGCGCTCCAGTCCGGCCAGATCGACATCGCCTTCACCGGCACCTCGAGCGCGCTGTCATCGCAGTTGACCGACGTACCGTACAAGGATGTCGCGGTCAACGCGATGCTCCTCACGGACAACCTCACTTGCCAGGGCACCATCAAGTCGGATGCGGATGTGGCCGGCAAGACCATCGCGATCAGCACCTTCGGCGGCACCTCGAACGCCGCCGCACTTCTGTCGCTCAAGGCCCTCGGCTACGCCGCCACGGACGCCGTCATCACCCAGGTCGGGGGCCAGACGGCCCGGCTCGCCGCACTCACCGGCGGCTCGATCGACTGCGCCATCGTCGACTCCAACCTGGAAGCGGAGATGATCGCCCAGGGCTTCTACATCGCCGTCCGCCTCAAGGAGGCCGGGATCGAGTATGGCCGCTCCGGCATGGGTGTCACGGAGGAGTACCTGGCTGCCAACCCGAACACCGTGCTGGTGGCGCTGGCCGCCGTGCTCGAGGCCCAGGAGGCTATCTTCACCAAGCCGGACGTGGCCATCCAGGCCTACGCGTCCTTCCGCCAGATCGACGTCGCCGATGCGACCAAGCAGATCACCGACTTCGCCACCGTCGGTAACCGCTCCCTGATGTGGACGGACGAAGCGTTCAACAACGCGCGCAAGACGCTGGCGATCATCAACCCGGACATCATCGATGTCCCGGTGACGGACGCCTTCGATCGCAGCTTCCTCGAGAAGCTGGTCAGCATCGGCTTCTACGAGAAGATCGGGGCTCCGACCCCCTAGCCCCGCTACCGGGAACGAAAGCGGCAGTCTCCCCCGGAGCCACGCTCCGGGGGAGCACCTTTCAACGCGACAACATGGGCAGGAACTGATCGATGTGTGGATCGCGCGGGGCGGACCTCGACAGCCGGATGGAACCCGGGCCATCGGGTGGCGTCAGCCGCGTCCTGAGCGTCACTGACCTGATGGAGGTCGCCCGCGGCGTCGCACGGTCGCCCGAGGTCCGCCGGACGGCGGCCGGCTTCATCGGCTACGGCGCCACGACCCCGGGCCAGCGCGTGCTGATCGGCGTCGACACCCAGACCGATCCCGCGATCACGGACGCGATCGCGGCCGCCCTCCGCGAGATGGGCGCCTCGGTCGACGTGGTGATCGCCCAGACGGAGGCGGACCGCGAATTCGACGATCTCGACGAGATCAAGGTGGCCATGCGCCGTCAGCCGTGGGTCGAGAACCCGCGCCGTTGGGAAGGCACGCCGTGGATCGAGGATCTCGCCGGGACCCGGGGCTACGACCTGCTGATCCATGGCAAGGGCGGTGCCATTCCCAAGGTCTCGCATCGGTACGAGGGATTCCCGTGGGTGGTCCAGGACCACTTCGACGCCGCCTCGAACCTCTTCCCGCGGCCGCTTCACCGGCTGATCAATGAACACACCTGGTCCCGGATCGCGGCCAACCCCGGCGGGAGGATTCGCCTGACCGATCCCGAGGGGACGAACCTGAGCCTCACGATCCTGGGGCAGCCCCTGCTCGACGACACCCGACACGACTACGGCATGACGCCCAAGTGGGGCCACTTGATGGCCCACCCGCCGACACCGATCGAGCGCGACGACGACTCGACCGGCACGATCGCTGGCACCCTGAACCACTTCAGCCGGCCGTTCCCGCGCATCGAGGTCGACATTGAGAACGCGCGGATGACCGACATCCGGGGCGGCGGTGCGTACGGAGCGGCCTGGCGCGAGCTGGAGGCCGAGACCAAGGACATCCAGTACCCCTGCTTCCCGGCCCCCGGGCTCTTCTGGCTCTGGGAACTGGCGATCGGTACCAACCCCAAGATCGTGCGCCCGGACAACATCCGAAACCTCTCGTCTGGCGGGTTCGAGTGGGAGCGCCGCCGAGCCGGGATCATCCATTGCGGGCTCGGCACTCGCTGGCGGAGCTCGGAGGAGGTCTGGGCCGGCGAGCGTCGGCTGCTGTACGGCCACCTCCACGTGCACCTGCTCGCGCCCACCTTGATCGTGGAAACCGCCGGCGGCGAGATCCCGGTCATCGTGGACGGCCGGCTTGCCGCCTACGACGATCCCGAGGTTCGCGACCTGGCCGCCCAGTTTGGCGACCCGGACCAGCTGCTGCACGACGACTGGATCCCCGATATTCCGGGGGTCACCGTCCCCGGTGACTACGCCGAGTATGCCAAGGATCCTTCGCGTTTCATCTACGCAGGGACCTGAGGATGACCATCCACGAGGTCAGGTTCCACGGCGCCGGCTCTGAGCTCGCCGGCACCCTCAAACTGCCCGAGGTCGGGTCGCCGCCGTTCGAGGCCGTGGTCCAGGGTCCCGGCTGGCTGGGCCTGCGCCAGGCCAAGGTCTACCTGCCCTACCACGACGCGCTGCTCGCCGCGGGCATCGCGGTCCTGGTGTTCGATTACCGCGGGTTTGGCGACTCCACCGGTGATGCCACCTACCTGGACCCGATGACCCAGGTCGCCGACTACCGGGCCGCCGTCACCTACCTGGGGACCAGGGACGACATCGACCACACGCGGATCGGCGCGTTCGGGTCGGGCGGGACGGGCGGCGGCAACGCGATCTACGCCGGCGCCCTGGACGCCCGGTTGAAGGCGGTCGTCGCGCAGGTCCCGATCGCCGACGGCCGGGACTGGCTCCACCGGATGCGCCGCGAATACGAGTGGCTCGAGTTTCTCGAGCAGATCCGCCAGGACCGGCTGCGCCACGTGGTCACGGGTGAGGCGACGCTCGTGCCGCCGCGCGAGGGGATCATGGTGCCCACCCCGGAGCGCAAGACGACCACGATCAAGTCGGACGTGGACGACAAGGTCCCGCCGCTCGTGGAGCTGGCCAGCGCGGAGGCGATCTTCGCCTACCGGCCGATCGACGTGGTCGACCGGATCGCGCCGCGGGCCCTGATGCTGATCGCCGTCGAGAACGACGCGACGACGCCAGAGGACCATGCCTACGCCCTGTACGAGCGCGCCGGCGGCCCCAAGCGACTCGTGATCCAGACCGGCACGACCCATTACGCCGCGTACGCGCAGTACCAGGCCGTCGTGAACCCGATGATCGTCGAATGGTTCCGCCGCCACCTGGTCGGCGGTGAGGTGCTCG
>JAUSJS010000008.1 GCA_030647575.1 Candidatus Limnocylindrales bacterium
GTCGTCGACCGCCGCGGCGATCGTGGTCGCCCGGCCGATCTCGAGGGTAGCGGCGCCGCGGGGAGCGACGCGAATCGGGACGAGGGTCGTGCGCTCCTGCTCGTGGGAGGTCGCGACGATGACGAATCGGCGGCGTCCGAGCTCGATCAGCCAGGGCGTTTCCGCGCCGTCGGTGGGCTCGAAGAGGGAGACGATCTCCGAGCCGGCGGGCTGCCAGCCGGCGGAGCGGTCGAGCAGCGCCGCTCGGACCGTACCCGGCGGAAGCTCCTCAGTGTCGAGCGTGAGGAGCATGGGCGGCGCATCGGGGCCAGCGCCGGCATCGATGAGCGCAAGGTCGGCGATCGGACGGTCGAGCGGGCCCGGACCCGGCGGGTCGGCGGCGTTCGCCTCACCGATGGCCGCCATCTGGATGAGGGCCGCCGACAGGAGGAAGCCGCCGATGGCATGGCGCCTCAATGCAACTCGGGCGATCATCGCAGCGATCGAGACCTCCGCGTGAGCCGATATCGTACGCGCCGACCGCGTGAGCGGCCCGGCGGTGCTAGCCTCCCCAGGTGCCCCTGCGTTGTCCGGCTGTCGCTCGCCGACCATTCTTTGCCGGATGCCTCACGGCGCTGGTGCTTGGCGCGTGCGGCGTCGTGTCCACCACCCCACCGGCAGCGACGCCGGCCGACTTCCCCGGAATCACCTCCGAATTCGCCAAGCGCGGCGTGAGCGTGAATCACTTCGTCTCGGGCGACGCCGGCTGCTCCGATCCGGTGCTCACGCCGACGGCGATCGCGTTCGACGCGAAGGGGCTCGACCAGGCGGACAGCGTTCGCATCTACATCTACATCTTCCGCAACCGGGAGGTGTATGAGCGGCTGCGCGCATCCGTCGACGTGTGCGCTGCCAGCTTCGTCACCGATCCCGAGAGCTTCGAGACCGTCGAGCAGTCGCCGTTCGTCCTCGCGGGGCAGGGACCGTGGGGCGCCGAGTTCGAGAAGGCGCTCCGAGACGGGCTGGCCGTCGCGGCGGGCGCCGGGGGCTAGGTTCGCCCACGGCCGTAGCGGCGAGCGATGGGTGCCGGCCCGGGCGTCACGAAGTCCTCGCCCGGGCGCCATAAGGCGCTCGCCGCGAGCATGGCGCGAGAACTGACCTTCTCTGGAAGTCGATTCCGCGGTGGTTCCAACCATCCGGAACGATCGTCAATATTGGCGGCTTGCATGCCACCGGCTGGTCAGGGGTCGAGCGGCCTCCCGTCCGTAATCGTCCTCGTGGTCGGCCGGCCGATTTCGGTCCGGGCCAGCCAGGCGGTGATCGGCCCATGGCTGCGCGGATCGATGGTAAAGAGGATCGCCCGGCGATCGACCATGGATCGGGTCGATCGGACGAGGCCCGCGTCGCGCAGCAGATGCAACTGGCGCGTGGTCGCCGGTCGACTCAGCCCGATTTCTTCCGCGAGACTCGATGGCCGCCGTGCGCGGAGCGCGAGGGCGGCAACGATCCGACGCCGGGTCGGATCGGCGAGCAACTCGATCCCCGAACCGTTCCGTTTCGGCACGTCGGTCGCCACTCCAGACTCCTCGTTCACCGGGCGATACTGCCCAAGACCGCTTGACTGGCGATCAACCGGCGCGTATCGCGCGCTCACCTCCACGGAACTGAGACGCGACCGTGCGTCTAGTGCGGCTCCAGACGATCGTTCCGCTTGGTTGGAACTACCGCCGAATCGACTTCCAGCGAGGGGTTTGCCCGCGGCGCCCGGGGGCGCCTTGCCACGCCCGGCGACGCCTTGCCGCGCCCGCGGTGCGGCGCCTCGGCCGGCTCAAACGACGCGCAAACCCAGGATTCGTCGGGCGATCACCAGGCGTTGGATCTGGCTCGTCCCCTCCCCGATCTCGGTCAGCTTGGCATCGCGGAAGAAGCGCTCGACCGGGTACTCGGTGACGTAGCCGTAGCCGCCGTGGACCTGGATCGCCGCGTTGGTCGCGCGCGAGCTGACCTCGGAGGCGAACAGCTTGGCCTGCGCGGCGGCCAACCCGTAGTCGCGGCCCTGGTCCTTGAGCCAGGCGGCGCGCCAGACGAGCTGGCGGGCGGCCTCGATCTCGGTCGCCATGTCGGCGATCATGAAGGCGACCCCCTGGAAGGTGCCGATCGGCCGGCCGAACTGCTCGCGCGTCCTGGCGTACGGGATCGACGCGTCGAGGGCGGCCTGCGCGAGCCCGACGGCCAGCGCCCCGATGCTGATCCGCCCGCCATCGAGGATGCGCAGAAAGGTCCTGAAGCCGTCACCGCGCTCACCGAGCAGGTTGGCGGCCGGGATCCGTGCTCCCGAGAAGACGAGCTCGCCGGTCGCTGAGGCATGCAACCCCAGCTTCTCCTCGAGCCGCCCAACGCTGAACCCGGGCGTGTCAGCCGGCACGATGAACGCGCTGATCTCGGGAGAGCCGTCGTCGCGCAAACCCGTCTTGGCCGTGACGATGTAGGTCCCGGCATGTCCGGCGTTGGTGATGAAGCGCTTGCCGCCGTCGATCACCCACGTTCCGCCGTTGGGCCCTTCCTCCAGGCGAGCGATCGTCCGGGTGCCACCCGAATCGCTGCCGGCGCCCGGCTCGGTCAGGCCGTAGGCACCGATCACCTCACCACTGGCCATCGGGATCAGGTACCGCTGCTTCTGCTCGGCCGACCCGACGAGATGGAGGGGCCCGCAACCGAGACTCGTGTGGGCCGCGACAATGAGCCCGAGGGAGCCCCAGACCCGGCCGATTTCCTCGATCGCGACCGCGTAGGCCAGGGTATCGAGACCGGCCCCGCCCTCGTCCTCGGGAATAGGGATCCCGAGCCAGCCGAGCTCTCCGATGCGCCGGACGATCTCGATCGGGAAGCGCCGCTCGCGCTCGTGCTGGTCGACGACAGGCGCGACCTCGCTGGTCATGAAGTCGCGGATCGTGTCGCGCAGGAGCTGGTGCTCGGTGGGGAGGTCGAGGTCCATCGCCGGAGCCTACACCGGACCGCATGCGGCCGGCACCGGTGCTAGCCTGTCGCCATGTCCGAGCCCCTCGGGTTGGCCGCCGTGGACCTCCGATCCTCGCCGCTGCCGACCGCCGTGGGCAACGGCGCATCCAGCCTGCGTCGCGATCTCCTGCTCCGCCTGCGCATCGATGGCCCGAGCTCGCCCGACCAGCTGGCGACCCGTCTGGGCGCGAGCCGCACCGGCGCCCTCCAGCAGCTGCGGGCGCTCGAGGCGGCGCACCTGGTCAGCCGCCAGACCGTGCGTCACGGGGTCGGCCGCCCGCGACACCTCTACGACATCACGCCCGACGCCCAGGACCTCTTCCCGGCGAGCTACGACGGGCTGGCGGCCGGATTGCTCGCCGCAATCGAGGCGATCGGCGGGGATGATCTGCTCGAGCAGGTCTTCGCGGCGCGTCGTCGCCAGCTCGGAGCCCGGGTCCGCGAAGAGCTCGCCGACCGCATGACCGACGACGCTCCCCTGCTCGATCGGGTGCGCGAGCTCGCGGTGATTCAAGCCGCCGACGGCTATCTCGCCGACGCGAACGTGAGCATCGACGGCACGATCCGGCTCCAGGAGCACAACTGCGCGATCTACCACATCGCGGCAGGCTCGCCGGCGGCCTGCCAGGCCGAGCTGGAACTGTTCTCCGAGATCCTCGGGGCGGACGTCGTCCGCGAGCAGCACATCGCGTCCGGCGATCGATGCTGCTCGTACCGGATCTCGGAGCGCGCCGGCGGCTGAGACTCCGCCTGGCGATCCGTCGCGCTACGCCTCCTCGCGCTCGACGACGACGCGCGACGCGGGCTGCAGTCGAGGCGCTGGGACGTCGGACACGTTCGGCACGAACGACGCCGCCAGCGACGTCGCGGCGACCACCTCCTGGTCCGCCACGGACAGGATGCCAAGCCGGCCGAGCTGGGCCAGCTCGTCACGGATATAGGTCTTGAGCATCTCCGGGCCGTCCGTGTTGATGGTGAAACGAACCTCGTTGCGCCGGAAGGTATCGAAGATCCAGCGGAACTCGTCCCAACCCGAGACGACCCGCGTGTTCAGGTTGGAGGTCGGGCAGATCTCCAGGACGATGCCGCGCTCGCGGATCATGCTCATTGCCCGTGGGTCGTAGGCCGCCTTGACGCCGTGGCCGATGCGATCGGGCTCGAGCAGCTCGACGACCCGGGCAACCTCCTCGACCGGCCCCGCCTCCCCGGTATGGACGGTGATTCCGAGGCCGTACTGGCGGGCCCGCCGAAAGAGCCGCCGGTAGTCCGCGACGCGGAAGGTGGCCGCCTCGGGCCCCGCGATGTCGACGCCCACCACGCCGCGATCGCGCCAGACGATCGCCTTCTCGACGATGATCTCGTTCAGCTCGTACGGGAAGGCGCGATCGAGACAGAAGATCAGGCCCGGACGGACCGGGTACTCGAGGGTCGCCCGATCCATCCCGCGGACGGCCGCGGCGATGATGTGATCGAGATCCTGCTCTCCGCCTCGGTTTCGCTTCATCGGGTTGAAGCGCAGCTCCATGGTCGTCACGTTGTTCTTGCGGTAGGCACCGCCGACGACCTCGTAGACTGAGCGCTCGACGGCGAGCGGCGAGCTCTGGATCAGCTCGGTCCAGTGGAAGAGCTGGAGGTAGCCGTCGAAGGAGCGGTTGCGCCGGGGCGAGACGGTGATCATGTCCCGGAATTCCCAGTAGTCCTTCGTCGGGAGCTTGATCCCCTGCGAGTGGGCGATCCCCCACATGATCGCGGGGGTCACGGCGCCGCCGAGGTGACAATGCAGCTCGGCGAGCGGGACCTTGCGCGAGAGGGGGCGGGGCATGCCCGCAGGATAGCCGAGGCCGGCGACGCGAGATCCGCTTCAGCGCATCAGGAGCTAGCGCGGATAGGGCCGGGCCGCAGTTCGACGTACCAGGTTCGGACGTGGAGCCCGACGCCATCCGTCCAGCGCACCGTCGCGGCGTAGACCCCTGGAGCCCAGGCCCCGGCCTCGCGAGCTGCGAAAACGACATACGGCGTCCGACCCTGGCTCCCGGAGATCCCGCCGAGCATCGGCGGGGGATCGAAATCCGCGTCCGGCGCCAACCGGCGGAGGCTGGCCAGACCGACATTCGCGTGGGATGTCAGCATGACCCCGATCCCGGTCGCGCGCGGCAGGTAGGCCGTCGCAACCACCGGCCGCGGCGGCGTCTCGGTGCCTCGGAGGACTTCGAGCCAGGCCTCCGCCTCCTCCAGCGATGCGCCGGTGGCCGCGGCGAAGGGCACGCCGACCCCGTCGACCGTCGCGAACGCGCCGAACCGCACGACCGACGGGTCGCTCGCCATCGGCGCCACGAGTCGAGTCTCCGTCACCGGCCAGCGGTCCGGCCGCGGGACACTCCCAAATCGATCCGGGATCGTGACCCCAAAGCGACGGATCGACGCGTCGACGAGGACGTCGATTCGGTAGGTACCGGCGGTCCAGGCTCGAGACGGACCGCCGGCAATCCCTGGCCGAGCATAGAGAAAGGCCCCGGCGGACGGCGCGGGGTCGAGGGCCTGGGTATCGATCCACTCGAGCCCGCCGCTGCCCACTCGCCAGATCCGCGCGTCGAGTGGCGTTTGCGCCGGCGGGAAGGTGACGCCGAGGGCCACAATCGACTGGTCGCCTGGATCGACCTGAGCGGTCGGCATCTCCTCGCCGTCGCCCGGGAGCGCAAACCAGCGCTCCGCGTAGCGCTCATTCGTGCTCGGCGCCGCATTGGCCGGTCGCTTGATCACGACCGCCCGGATTCCCCACGCCTCGTGTCTGTGGACCACCGTTACGACCTCCGCCCAGGTCGGCGGCGAACCCGCGGTGGCATGCGGGCCGGTCAGGGTGTCCGAGCCGGCCGGCGTGGGCGGCACCTCGGCGACCGTCCCCGGGTTCGGACCACCGCCCCACGGTTTGAGAATCGCGGCCGCGAGCGCAAAGGCGACGGCGACAGCCCCGATCGACACCGGATCCAGGCGGCGACGCCGTTGACCGAGTTTGACCGGCTCGAACTCGACGCTCACCGGCGAGCCGAGTCAGCCGGCCAGTGGGATGATCCGGCCCTCGGCGTCGACCGTGGCCTGGCGGCGCAGCCGCTTCAGCGCGGCGCCCGGAACCTGGTCCCGGGCGTGGTAGCTGGAGCGAACCAGCGGCCCTGACTCGACGTGCTTGAAGCCGAGCGCCAGCGCCTCCACCTTCATCTCGGCGAACTCGTCGGGGTGGTAGTAGCGCTCCAGGGGCAGGTGTCGGAGCGAGGGGCGCAGGTACTGGCCGATGGTCAGGACGTCGCAGTCGACCTCGCGCAGGGCCACGAACGCCTCGTGCAGCTCGGCCCGCTCCTCGCCCAGGCCGACCATTAACGAGCTCTTGGTGTGGACCGGGTAGCCGATCTCGCGAGCCATCGTCTTGGCCTGATCGAGAACGCCAAGGCTGCGCTCCCAGCGAGCGCGTTTGCGGACCGGCTTCTGGAGCCGGCGGACGGTCTCCAGGTTGTGGTTGAGGATGTCCGGCTTGGCCGCCATCACGACGCGAAGTGCCTCGTCGTTGCCGTTGAAGTCCGGGATCAAGACCTCGATGCCCATCCCGGGCGAGGTCTCGCGCATCTGCCGGATCGTCTCGGCGAAGACGCTCGCGCCGCCGTCGGGCAGGTCGTCGCGCGCGACGCTGGTGACCACGACGTGCTCCAGGCCGAGCGTGCCGATCGCCTCGGCGACCCGGCGCGGCTCGTCGTCGTCGAACCAGGTCGGGCGGCCGGTCTTGACCGCGCAGAACCCGCAGGCCCGGGTGCAGGTATCACCCAGGATCATGATCGTGGCTGTGCGCTCGTCCCAGCACTCCCCGATGTTCGGGCAGTGGGCCTCCTCGCAGACGGTGTTGAGGGAGAGGCCGCGGAGGATGCCCTTGAGATCGTGGTAGTTCTCGCCTGACGGCAACCGCGATCGAATCCAGTCGGGATGCCGGCGCAGCGCGGTCGAGCCGTCGGCCGCCGGCTCGCCGACCAGACCGCCGCCCATGGCGATGGTCGGCAGTTCCGCCGGATGGCCATGCCCCGAGCCTCCGGGCGGGCTGAACATCGGGAGCTCACGAGCCATCGTCGAAGTGTACGACGGCTCAGCTTGCGGGCCGAATTGGCGCCGAGAAGCTGGAGCGGATGGCGGCGGTGGCCCGAGTGCCCTCGACCTTCACGATGAGCAGATACCAGTCGGTGGCAGCCTCGAAGGCGGGCCGTTCGGCATCGGTGAGAGCGTCGACCGGCAGGCTGACCTTCAACCCGTCTGGCGCCGCGACCTTGCCGTAATCGTGGCACGACACGCCCGGTGTCCAGCCGTCGCGGTCCGGGCCAGGCTCGGGCAGCTCCGGCGGCTCGGTTGAGCACAGATAGATGACGGTCTCGGGCGCGAACCAGCCGGGCGCGTCGACCTGAACGGCATCAGCCGTCGCCTCGATGCGAAGGGGCACCGCGAGCGGCCCATCGAGAGCGCTCGACGGGAGCCTGCATCCACCGACGAAGATCGCCGCGATGGCGATGGATGCTCCCGCTACGAAGACGCGACTTGTCACGGGCGACGTCCTCTGACGCGGCGGCCCGGTGGTCAGTAGACCGGCGTCTCCGGCCCGACGCCCTCAAGCAAGGCCTTGATCGCCCGCAGGAAGGCGGCCGCCCCGGCGCCGTCGTTGGCTCGGTGGTCGATCGCCAGGACCATGTTCATGATCGGCCGGATGGCGATCACATCGCCTTCGGGCGTCTCTCGAACCACGGGGCGCTTGGTGATCGCCTCCATGGTCAGGATCGCGACCTCCGGCACATTGATGATCGGCATCGTCAGGTTCGACCCGAACCAGCCTGTGTTGTCGATCGTGAACGTGCTGCCGCCGTAGTCGTCGACCCGGAGCTTGCCCAGGCGGGCACGCTCGGCGACCTCGACGATCGCGCGGTTCAGGCCGCTGATCGAGAGCTGGTCGACATCGCGCACCACCGGAACCAGGAGGCCGTCGTAGACGGCGACCGCCACGCCCATGTGGATGCGGCGCTTGGCGACCAGGCCCGCGTCTGTCCAGTGAGCGTTGAACGTCGGGAACCCGCGGAGGGCTTCCACGGCCGCCTTGATCACGAACGGCACGTAGCTGAGCGAGATGCCCTCGCGCGCCTGGTAGTCGCGCTTGGCGCTCTCGCGCGCCCGGACGAGGCCGCTGACGTCCGCCTCCATGTGGACGTACGCGTGCGGCACGGCGAGCGCTCGAGTCATCTGGGCAGCGATGCCCTGGCGCATCCGGGTCATCGGGAGCAGGACTTCGTCGGCGCCGTCAGGGAAAACGACCGGTGTGCCCGCGGCGGGCGCGGGCGATGGTGCCGGGGTCCTGGCTGGTGCGGCGGGGGCCGCAGCAGGAGCCGCCCCGCCCGTTCGGATCGACTCGACGACCTTGAGCACGTCCTCGCGGGTGATCCGGCCGCCACCGCCGGTACCGACGATCTGGGCGGCGGAAAGGTCATGCTCGCGCAGGAGTCGACGGACTGCGGGGGTCATTCGAGCATCGGGGTCGCCGACAGCCGGCGCAGGCGCCGATGGGGCCGCCGCCGGAGGGCTGGCGGTGGCCGCCGCTATCTCGCGTGGTCCGCGCTCGTCGCTGCCGGCTGGTCCGGCACCGGGCGGCGGAGCTGCGGGTGGGGCGGCCGTAGTCTGCGGCGCCTCGGCGGTCGCGGCGGGCGCCTCAGCTGCAGCGGCGCTTCCGCCGACCTCATCGGCGGTCTCGATGACGGCAATCTCGGCGTTGTTCGGGACGGTCGAGCCTTCTTCCGCCAGGATCTCGCGCAGCACGCCCTCGAACGGCGACGGAACCTCGGCATTGACCTTGTCCGTGATCACCTCGACGAGCGGCTCGTACTTGTCGACGTGATCGCCCAGCTGCTTCAGCCACTTCCCGATCGTCCCCTCGGCGACGCTCTCGCCGAGCTGGGGCATCGTCACCTTGGCCACGTTCGCAGGTCCTCCGCTGGCGGCCGACCCCCCGGCCGGCGCGCTGGGGTCGATTCTGTAGGGCCCTAGTGTCCCCCATCTCGACAGCGGGCGCGTAGCGGGCGGCGCCGCGTGGCTTCTGGAATAGCCGATTCCGCGATGGTTCCATCCATGCGGAACGACCCCGCCTTGCCCTTCATCAGAACGGGCGAGCCTGACCGACCCAGATCGGCGATGCATCCACGATCCATACCTTCCTCCCGAGCAAGCGCTGAAGCGCGATACACAGATCTTGTTGTCGGATCGTCAGGAGGGCGGACGCAGGTACGAGGAACACGACTTCGTCCAACTGGTCATCGACCACGAGGAGCCGACCTCGATAGCCGAATTGCTTGAACAGACCGCGAACCGCCTGGGTGTAGACCTTCGGTATCCGACCGTCCTCGGATCGGCCGACCTTGGATTCCATGCCGCGAGATTACAGGCAGCTCGTGTGTTCGAGTGCACTGAACGTCACCAGAGGACAGAAGCGTGGGTTGGAGCGCCCAGGCACAGCCAGACGACGGGTCAGACTCGAGATGAGGAGAGCGCCGGTTCTGGTCACCGTGGCCCCGAGCGTGGTAGCAGGCACGGTGCACTACGATCGCGCGGTGTCGACCAGACCGGCCGCGACCTTCCTCATTAACTTCTTGGAGAACGTGGCCGCCCTCGTCAGGGCGGGACATGTCGACCGCAGGCTCGTCTACGAGAACTTCGGCAGTAGGTGCCGGTGGTGGTGGGTGGCGCTCGCCCCGAATACACGTCGCGCTCGGATGGAAGCCAAGGACCCGACGGTTGGCGAGCACTTCGAGTGGCTTGCGGGCGTCATGGCCGAGCTGGACAGGAAGGCGGGGGTGGGCGTTCCATACGACGACGCGCACCTCGCGAGTACGCTCGACAGGCGGATCCAGAACGCGCAGGACCAGATGCGCGTGGCGGAGGAGCTGCGCGCCGTGATCGTCCGACCGATGTCGCCCGCAGCGTTCCCTGCACCGCCGCCGGCGACTCAGAGGACGCGGCGCTCGGCG
>JAUSJS010000013.1 GCA_030647575.1 Candidatus Limnocylindrales bacterium
CCTCGTCATGCGCAACGCGGTCACCGCATCACGGGGACGGCGTCAACGAGTCGACGGGCCTGCTTCCTTCGCCGGTACGAACCGGATCAGGTTCCGCGGGTCTGTGGCGGCTTGCCACACTCTCAGCGCGCGAGGCGCTCCCCGGAGGCGGTGTTTAGTTGTGCCTCGATCGTAACACGCTCGCGCAGCCAGGCGATGACCTCGTCGAGGATCTGCGGCCCTTCGGGCTCGTTATGGAGCTCGTGGCGGAGGCCGGGGTACGTCCGCCGCTCGATCCCGGCGACACCCTCGAACACCTCCGACGCCGCCGGCGGCACGAGACGGTCATCAAGGCCGTGCAGGACGAGCATCGGCAGCGCAATCGAGCGGGCGCCGGCGCGGACGCGTGCCTGCTCCGCGAGCGCCTCCGCCCCGAACCGGGCGGTCGAGTCCTTCGCGCACAGCGGGTCGAGCGCGACCTTCGCGCCCACCCCTGGATCGCGGGACCGGGTCGATGGATCGATGCCGTTGGGGATCGCCAGCGTCGGCGCGACACGCGCCATGATCGAGGCCAGCCGCTTCTTCCAGCCGGCCAAGGTCGAGTCAAGGCCGGGCGCGGTCAGCACGACGAGGTCAGGCTTCGGTCGGTCGGACAGCAGATAGCCCGCGACGATGAGACCGCCCAGCGAGTGGCCGTACAGGATCACGGGCCGACCGGCGGCGCGCGACCGGACGGCGGCCAGGCGCTCGGCGAGGTCGTCGTGGTACCGGCTCCAGCGATCGACGTGACCGCGCCGGCCGCCGCTCCCACCGTTGCCGCGCAGGTCGTACCCGTCGGTCTCGATGCCGGCGGCGGCGAACCGGTCGCCGACGTGCTCGTAGCGCTCCGAGTGTTCGCCGAGGCCGTGGACCAGGAGGGCGCTCGCCCAGGGCTCGGCGGCCGGCCAGTGGCGCGTCCGGAGCTCGGTGCCGTCCATGGTGGTCGCGCGGCCGATGTCGGATGGCATGCGACGGGCAGCGTAGCGGACCCGGGCGCGTGCCGGCACAAGCGCGCCGGCACGGCGCGCGACCCAAGCGCGCCGATACGATGCGACCCATGAGCGTCGCGGACGGTTGGGTCGAGATCGGCGATCGCGTCTTCGTGCGCCGCTATGCGTTCTACGACCAGAACATCGGGGTCGTGCTGGGCGACGGAGCGGCCCTCGTCATCGACACCCGCTCGACCCACGCCCAGGCCCGCGAGATCCTGGCCGACCTCCGGACGCTGACGGCGGACCCGGTCACGATCGTGGTCGACACCCACGGGCATTTCGATCACGCCTTCGGCAACCATGTCTTCCGGCCGGCAACGATCTGGGGGCATGCAGGCTGCCCGCCGTTCATGGCCCGGACCGCCGAACGACGGCGGTCGCGGATCGCGATGGACGAGCCGAGCATCGCCGCCGACCTGGCGGAGGTCGTCATCGATCCGCCAGACCAGGTCTTCCAGAGGGCGACCACAATCGAGGTCGGCGGTCGCCCCGTCGAGCTTCGATACTTCGGGCGCGGCCACACCGACCACGACGTGGTCGTCTCGATCCCCGATACCGACGTCGTCTTCGCCGGCGACCTGGTCGAGGGTGGCGCGATCCCCTACTTCGGCGATGCCTACCCGCTCGATTGGCCAGCCACGGCCGAGGCGCTCGCCGGGCTCGTGACCGGAACGATCGTGCCCGGCCACGGCGACCACGCCGGCCGCGCCTTCGCGACCGAGCAGGCAGGGGCCCTCACCGCGATCGCCGAACTCGCCCGTCGGATCCACGCGGGCGAGCTCGGCCTCGAGGATGCCCTCGACCGGACTCCGTTCCCCGAGTTCCCGCGCGACGGCATCCGAGCGCCACTCGTGCGTGCCCTGGCCCAGCTCAGAGGCGAATTGACCTGACCACCCGGGCCTCCGCGCATGACGATCCCGCCGGGCGGGCCGTAGACTCAACGTGTGGCACGTCTCGTGGAGCCGGCGGTCAGCGCTCCGGTTCGGACCTTCCCCGCCCGGCCGCGCCCGGTCGTGAAGGCGACGGATCTCGGGTCCGCCCAGGTCCTGAAGCACCTGGACATGTTCCTGGTCTCCGACGCCTTCGGCGACATCCACCCCGACAGCCGCGGGATGGGCCTCTACGACGGCGACACCCGAATCCTGTCGTGCAGCGTGCTGCGCATCGCCGGCGAACGCCCGGTCGTCCTGCATTCCGACCCCGGCGGTAGCTGGCGCGGCGTCGTCACGGCGACCAACCCCGAGTTTCGCAAGGACCCGGGCGACAAGATGGGCGGCGACGAGCGGATCCTGCGCCAGACGATCTCGGTGGGGCGCGAACGGACGATCGCCGAGGCCTACCGCGAGCACCTCGACGTACAGAATCACGGGCCGATCACGTTCGCCTGCGACGTCGAGGTCGAGCTCGACGCCGACTACGCCGACATCTTCGAGGTTCGCGGCTACTCCCGGCCGGCCCGCGGGGAGCTCCTGCCGATCGAAGCCAGTGCCGACGGCGGACTCGTCTTCGGGTACGTCGGGCTTGATGGCGTCACCGTTCGGACGCATGTCGCGTTCGATCCGGCCCCGGTGCTGCAGCCGGCCCGGGACGAGCAGGGTGGCTCGGTCGTCGCCCGTTGGACCAGCAAGCTGCGCCCCGGCGAGCAGCGCCGGATCGCGTGGACCGTGCACGCCACCCGCGACCCGGTGCAGACGGTCTATGCGCTCGATCCCGACGCGCTCGATCCTGCCCACGCCCACGCCAGCTGGCTGAGCAAGAGCTCGGTCATCGAAACCGACCACGAGCTGATCAACCAGGTCATCCGGCGCTCACTGGACGACCTGTGCCTGCTCGAGTCGACCGACCCGCTAGGCGATCGGTTCATCGCCGCCGGCGTGCCCTGGTTCACGACCCTCTTCGGGCGGGATTCGCTGATCACCTCCCTCCAGACGGTCTCCTTCGCGCCGCGCCTGGCGATCGAGTCGCTGGAAATCCTGGCCAAGCGCCAGGCCACGGCCGTCGACGCCTGGCGCGACGCCGAGCCCGGCAAGATCCTGCACGAGCTCCGGACGGGCGAGATGAGCCGGACAGGCGAGCTTCCGTTCGCGCCCTACTACGGCTCCATCGACTCGACGCCGTTGTGGCTGATCCTCCTTGGCGAGACCCACGACTGGACTGGCGATGACGCGCTCGTCGATCGACTCTGGCCGAACGCCCTGGCGGCGCTCGACTGGATCGATCAATGGGGCGATCGCGACGGCGATGGATTCGTGGAGTACGAACGACGGGCGGAGACCGGTCTTCGAAACCAGGGCTGGAAGGACTCGATCGACTCGATCCGCTGGCTCGATGGGTCGCTGGCCGAGACGCCGATCGCCCTGGCCGAGGTCCAGGGCTACGTCTTTGATGCCAAACGGCGGATCGCCCGGCTGGCGCGCCGGCGCGGCGAGGCCGACCTGGCCGAGAGGCTCGAGAACGAGGCGCTGGAGCTGCAGCGCCGATTTGCCGAGCACTTCCGTCTCCCGGACGGGTCCATCGCCATGGCCCTCGATGGCGCCAAACGGACCGTCGACACGATCGGCTCCAACGCCGGCCATGCCCTGTGGAGCGGGATCGTCCTGGCCGAGCACGCCGAGGCCGCCGCGGCCGCCCTCGGGACGGGCGCGATGGTCTCGGGGTGGGGGTTGCGAACGTACGCGGCGGACCAGCCCGGCTACAACCCGATCGGCTACCACACGGGAACGGTCTGGCCGCATGACACGGCAATCGCGGCCGCGGGCCTGCGTCGGTACGGGTTCGACGATGCCGCGGACACCCTGTCGAGCGGGATGCTGGCGGCGGCGCAGCGCTTCCCGGCATTCCGGCTGCCGGAGCTCTTCTGCGGCTTCGACCGGGCATCGACCGGCTCTCCGATCGCCTACCCGGTGGCCTGCTCTCCGCAGGCCTGGGCCGCCGGCGCCTCGTTGATGCTGATCCGCACGATGCTTGGCCTCCAGGCCGACGCGACGAACCGGCGGCTCACCCTGGACCGTCCGATCCTGCCGGCAGACCTGACCAAGGTCGTCGTGCGCGGCCTCCGGGTTGGCGACGCCTCGTGCGATCTCCTCTTGCATCGATGGCGCGGGCTGACCAGCGCGGAGGTCCTGCGCAAGGACGCCGGGCTCGAGGTCGTCGTCCGACTTTGAGCGCCCGGACGGGGCGTGGGGCCGGCCAGCCGCTGCGGATCGCCCAGGTCGCTCCGCCGCTGGAAGCCGTCCCGCCGATCGGGTACGGGGGCACGGAGCGGATCGTCGGCGAGCTGGTCCGCGAGCTCGATCGGCGCGGCCACCAGGTCACGACCTTCGCGAGCGGCGACTCACGTGTGCCGGGTCGGCACGTGGAAACCGTCCCGCTGGCGCTGCGGCCGATCGGCTTCGGCGACGACCCCACCTCGTCGTTTCGCCGGACGGTCGAGCTCGTCCTCGAGCAACAGGAGGACTTCGATCTCATCCACGCCCACCTCGATCCGTGGAACCTGGAACTGGCCCGTCGAGCACGGATCCCGGTGGTCTCGACGTTTCACGGCCGGCTCGACCAATCATGGGCGGGGGACGCGTTCCGCGACGGGGTGCGTGGGCTCGTCGCCATCAGCCGGGACCAGGCGCGCGTCCATCCGGAGGCCGACTGGACGGTCATCTACCACGGGGTGACCTTCCGGCCGCCGCCACTGCCGGAGGCCTCGGGCGAGGACTTCTGTTTCGTGGGCCGGATGTCACCTGAGAAGGGATTCCCCGATGCGATCGAGATTGCGCGGCTGACCGGCCGGCGGCTG
This sequence comes from Candidatus Limnocylindrales bacterium, assembly GCA_030647575.1. Classification (GTDB taxonomy): domain Bacteria; phylum Chloroflexota; class Limnocylindria; order Limnocylindrales; family CSP1-4; genus SPCO01. The sequence goes on from JAUSJS010000013.1 coordinate 4,801, forward strand.
CTCGTGGCCGCCAAGATCCCGACCCGGCAGATCGAGATCGACTACTACGATGCGATCATCCGGCCGGCGCTCGACCGCGCCGACGTGACCATCCTGGGCGAGCTGTCGGAGGCGGACCGCGATCGGCTCGTCGCCTCGAGCCGAGCCTCGCTCGTTCCGTCGGCCTGGCCGGAGCCGTTCGGGCTGGTGGTGATCGAGGCGCTCGCCTGCGGCACGCCCGTCCTGGCCCGCCGGGCCGGGGCGATTCCCGAGATCCTGCGTGACGGGATCGATGGATTCATTGGCGACGACGCGCAGCAGCTTGCGTTCCTGGATGGGCGGCTCGACGAGCTGGATCGGGGCGCCATCCAGGCGGCGGCGCTGGAGCGTTTCGCCGTGGGCCGGATGGTCGATGCCTACGAGGCGCTGTACCGGCGGCTCCTCGACGCCTGACCGGCGTCCGGGGCACCGGATCGTGGTACTCACAGGCGCACCAATTCGATACATGAGCGTGATCGCCTCGCGAAATCGACATC
>JAUSJS010000021.1 GCA_030647575.1 Candidatus Limnocylindrales bacterium
CTCGTCCAGGTCGTCCGCGACCTCGATGAAGCCGGGATCGGCATCGACGACATCGGCCTGCGCCGGCCGACCCTCGACGACGTCTTCCTGAGCCTGACCGGCCACGCGTCGGCCGCCGATGAATCGGAGAGTGCCGCGTGAGCGCCAGCAGCCCAGCCCGCCCGCTCCCGAAGCCCGCCGGCGGCCTCCGCCAGGCGTTCTCTGACGGCCTCGTCGTGATGTGGCGGAATCTCAAGCGCGTTCCGCGGATCCCGGAGCTCGCGATCTTCGCGATCCTCCAGTCGATCATGTTCGTGCTGCTGTTCGCGTTCGTCTTCGGTGGCGCGATCCAGCTGCCGGGCTATCCCGACCCCAACGCGTTCCGCGAGTACCTGATGCCGGGCATCTTCGCCCAGACGATCGTGTTCGCCGCAGCGACGACGGCGATCGGGATGGCCGATGACGCCCACAAGGGGATCATCGACCGCTTCCGCTCGCTCCCGATGGCCCGCTCCGCCGTCCTGACGGGGCGAACGCTCGCGGACGTCGTCTACAACGGTGGGATCCTGATCGTCCTCATGCTGACCGGGCTCGCCGTCGGCTGGACCATCCATACCGGAATCCCATCCCTGGTCGCCGGCGTCGCGCTCCTCCTGCTGTTCGCCTTCGCGATGTCCTGGATCGGTGTCTGGCTCGGGCTCTCGGTCCCGACGGTCGAGGTCGCCCAGCAGGTCGGCTTCACCGTCCTGTTCCCGATCACCTTCATCTCGAACGTCTTCGTCGCGACCCAGACACTGCCGTCGTGGCTCCAGCCGGTCGCCGAATGGAACCCGACGAGCACGCTGACGGCGTCACTTCGCGAGCTGTGGGGCAATCCGAGCCCGGTGGCCTCGAGCAGCTTCCCGTCGCAGGAGCCCGTCCTGGTCACCCTCATCTGGGTCGTCGTGATCGTCGGGATCTTTGGGCCGCTGGGCGTGCGCCGCTACGGCTCGATGAACCGCTGACGGCGGGCAAAGAAGAACCCCGGGCGGTCGGACCCGGGGTTCAGGTGAAGGCGTATTGGTTGCGGGGGTCAGATTCGAACTGACGACCTTCGGGTTATGAGCCCGACGAGCTGCCGCTGCTCCACCCCGCACGCGTACGGTAGTCGCTTGCGCCTGATTCGGTCAAATGCCAGGGCCCCGGGACGCCCGGCTGGCTCAAGGAATCGGTGCCGTGGCCAGGTGGATGTGCGTTCCCGAACCGTAATCAATCTGTTACCATCACCCGGATGGGCGCGAGCAGATCATGGTCTGGGAGCCGCCCCTGAGACTGGCCTTCTCCTGGCACCTGCGGGCGGAGCGAGCTGATGCCACCGACGTATCGATCACATTCGTCGACGGCGGCGACGTGGTCTCGGCGTGTGCCGGCACGAGACCAAACGAATGAAGGGCGAGTGAGATGGAAAAGTTCGCGATCGTGGTGATGAGCGAGCCCGGTGAGGAGAACCCGGAAGGGCAGGGGCGGATGCTCCATGCCCTCACTGCCGCGGAGGACTTCAAGAAAGCCGGCATTGAAGCACGAATCTTCTTCCACGGGATCGGGGTCCTGTGGCTGCCGGCGTTCGAGACCCGCAAGGACAAGTTCTGCGAGCACTACGGCTCTTTATTCGACTCAGTCCGGGACATGGTCGCCGGTGCGTGCAACTTCTGCGCGGCCATGCGCTTCGGCGCCGGGGACGCCGCCGAACGGATCGGAGTGCCGCTCCTCGGCGAGGCGGGCGGCCATCATACGGCCGGCACCCTCGCCGCTGAGGGATACCACCCGATCGTCTTCTAACCCGGCGGCGAGACGCGCCTCCAGGTCGGGCCTACGTTCCCGGTCCCCGTCGGGCCCTGTTGGGGCCGAACATGCGTCGGGCGTTGGCCCCCGCGCTCGACGAGCTTCGGACCGGGGTGGTCGAACCCGCCGAGCTGCTGGAGGCCGCAGCAGGCCGTTCCGCGTAACCGGCTCAACCGCCGCTCGTGTCTCCCCGGACAGGCGAGCGCTCCAGGTCGGCTGCCGCCGCGCCCTGCCTCAACTGTGGCCCACCGATCAGCAGGCCGATGACGAGGCTCCCGATCAGCACGCCACTGAACACGTAGAACGGGTACAGGATGTTCTGCGCGGCCAGGACCCCTGCGATCAGCGACGCGACGATGAAGCCGACCGTCCCAGCCGCGCCGAAGATGCCCTGGGCCGTGGACGACCGTCCCGGCGGCGAGTTGGCGGCCACGACCCGGTAGAGCGCCGGATTGAGGAAAGCGAATCCCGTTGCCTCGACCAGGATGAGCGGGATCGCCAGGTTCGGGTCAGAGAGGCGCGTGTAGAGGAACCCGACGATCGCCGGCAGGACCGAGCCGAGGACGATGAAGGCGAACGACCCGCGCCGGTCGACCAGCCGGCCGGCCATCGGCGAGAGCACCAGGATCGGCAGGCCGAACATCGCGAATGTGAGCCCGATCAGGCCCAGCCCGGCCCCGAGCCCCTGCAGGAAGAGACTCCAGATCACGTCGTAGGTGCCGGCCGCGAAGTTGCCGCCGGCGTTGATGACCAGGGCCGCGATCAAGCCACGGTTCAGAAGCCGGCTCGGGGCGCCCGGGTCGGCAGCGGAGCCGCGATCGGCCGCGACGGCCGCCGCGGCGCGCCGCGAAATCGATGGCGAATCGGGCGGGAATTCCGTCGCATCCAGAGCCGGCGCCGGATGGGTCCTAGGTCCGCTCTCGCGCCCGAGCCGAGCGATCGGGATCGCCGCGATAGCGGCTGCGAGGCCGCCGAAGACGAAGACGAAGCCGATGCCCCCGAGGCGATCGGCCCCGATTGCCCCGATCGCCGGCCCAAGCAGCAGGCCGCCCATCTGCGCCGCGCCATAGAGGCCGAACGCCTCGCCGCGACGCTCGGGTGGCGTCGCATCGGTCACGTAGCCACGAGCCGCAGGATCGTAGATCGCGGTCGCGAGGCCCACCGCCGCGCGCAACACGATGAACGCCACGGGTCCGGTGATGGCCAACGGCAGTGCGGTGAAGATGCCGGCCAGCAGGAGGCCGACGACCATCAGCGGGACTCGAGCGGTTCGGTCGGCCAGCCAACCGAAGATCGGTTCCCCGATCAGCCGCGCCGCCGGCCACGCGGCGATGACCAGGCCGAGCGTCGCAAGATCCACGCCCTGGTCGACAAAGTAGAGCGGCAGCACCGGCAGCAGGCCACCGAAGCCGAGCCAGACGATGAACTCGGCGAGCAGGAGCGGCGCGATGCCGCCCCAGCGCGAGCGCCAGTTCGCGAGGCGAGCAGTCGGGGCCAGGCGGGTCATCCAGGGAGGGTAGGCGCCGCTGGCCGCCGGGAGGCGACCGTGGGTCGGTTGGCTCGTCGGGTGGGACCCGCGGCACGTCGTCCCCGATGACGCCCACGATATGCCGTCACATGCTTAGGGCATGGGTATGGAGCTCGACATAGCGCGGTCGACGCGCCATTCCACGCTTGGAACCCGTGCCTCCGAGCGTGATCCGCGGGTGAGCCGGTGCCTTGAGCGCCTCGAACCCAGCCTGGTAAGACTGGCGCATATCGGGCCTCGGATCGGCCGGCGGAGCCCGACCCCAGGCCGGCGGCGGACGCCCGGACCAGGAGCACCGGACCCGGCTGGAGGGATCAAGCGAGCTCGCCGTATGATCGGCCGGTGAACCTCTCGCCCCAGCTGCTTGCGCTCGGCCTCGCATTCGGCGTCATCGTCCTGCTGCCGGCCCGTCGGCTGCAGCTGGCCGGGTTGTCCGGACGCTCGATCGGGCTGTACACGCTGGGCCTGTGGCTGGGGGCGTTCCTCGTGGCGCTCCTGTCGGGGGCGACCCGCTTCCTGATCCCGATCCTGCTGATCGCCTTCATTGCGCCGTTCGTCGCCGCGCCCGAACGCGTCGGCCGCGTGCTTCGTCGAGGTGGTCGACGGGATCCTCCACCGCCGCCGATCAAGGACGTGACGCCGCCCGGGCAACGGCTCGACTGACAGTTCTTACCGGGCGCTTACCGGCCGCCTCGCGCCGCTGACGTTGGCGCTCCAGCCTGTGGCCTCGGGCCGTTGGCCCTGCGACCTCCGACCACAGCATGGAGACCACCCTCATGACCATTCCCCGCTGGCGCCTCGCGATTGTCGCCGGCGCCCTGATCGTCCTGTCGGCGATCGGTGGCGGCCTCGTCCAGGCCGGATCGGCGTCGTCGGCGTCGACCACTTCGACCGGCCCCGTGCCTCCCACGACGGCGGCCGCGCCGACCGAAATCGGCTCGGACCTGCCGTCGTTCGTCGGCGAGCGACTCCGCGCGCTTCGCGATCGATTCGGCGATCGCGGCCTCGGCCGTCTTCGCAAGCACCTCGTCCACGGGACCGTCACCGTCCTGGACCGTGACGGCGAGCTCATCACCCTGCAGTTCGACCACGGCACGATTTCCGCGATCGGCGATGGCTCGATCACGATCGCCGAGGCGGGTGGCTCGAGCGTCACCCTCGCCACAACGGCAGAGGCGCGGGTGCGAAAGGACCGCAAACCGGCATCTCTGTCGGCCCTGGCGGTCGGCGACGAGGTCGTCGTCCACTCGGTCCTGGACGCTGGCTCGGCGACGGCACGGTGGATCGTCGTCCCGGCGCATGCACCGGCCTCGGCGGCCACGGACGGCGCCTCGTAGGCGCAACTCGTCGGTTGATACGCGGCGGATCGGCCCCTCGCGGGTCGCTCCGCCACCGCATCATGTCCGGGTGCGAACCGACCTCGGCTGGCGCCTGGACCCGGCGGTCACCTTCCTCAACCACGGCTCGTACGGTGCGTGCCCGGAGCCGGTCCTCGAGGCCCAGCGGGTGCTGCGTGACCGGATGGAGGCCGAGCCGGTCCGCTTCCTGACCGGCGACCTCCGGGGCCTGCTCGACGCGGCCCGGCACGAGGTCGCCGACTTCCTCAGCGCCGATCCGGACGGCCTCGCCTTCGTCAGCAACGCCACGACGGGGGTCAACACCGTGCTTCGTTCCCTTCGCTTCGATGCCGGCGACGAGCTCCTGACGAACGATCACGAGTACAACGCCACCATCAACGCGATGCGCGCGGTCGCCGAACGCGACGGCGCACGAGTCGTCATCGCGCCGATCCCCTTCCCGATCACCGATCCCGCCCAGGCGCTCGACGCGATCCTGGACGCGGTCACCCCGCGGACCCGGCTGGTCCTGGTCAGCCAGGTGACGAGCCCGACGGCACTGATCCTGCCGGTCGCCGACCTGGTCACCGAGCTCGACCGCCGTGGCATCGACACCCTCGTCGATGGCGCGCATGCCCCCGGGATGGTCCCGGTCGAACTGGACGCGCTCGGCGCGGCGTACTGGACGGGTAACGGACACAAGTGGCTGTGCGGGCCGAAGGGCTCGGCGGTCCTGTGGGTCCGAGCCGACCGGCGCGAGCGGATCCACCCGCTCGTCGTGTCGCACGGCGCGAACGACTCGTTGACCGATCGATCGCGCTTCCGCGCCGAGTTCGATTGGACCGGCACGGCGGACCCGACCGCATACCTGGCACTCCCCGCGGCGATCGCCTGGATGACGGCGACGGCGCCCGATGCCGGCGGCTGGCCGGCGGTCATGAGCGCGAATCACGCGCTCGTGCTGGCCGGTCGCGATCGGATCACTTCGGCGCTCGGCGTCGCGTCGGCCGCCCCGGATTCGATGCTCGGGTCGATGGCGGCGCTGCCGGTTCCTGGCATCTCGAGCGACGAGGACGCGGAGG
>JAUSJS010000024.1 GCA_030647575.1 Candidatus Limnocylindrales bacterium
GATGTCCAGTCCGTCCGCCGAACGGCGAAGGCGGGCGACGTGCTCGGCCAGCTCGGTCGGGTGCCCACCGCGCGCTCGCAGGGTCTCGAAGATGCCGTCGCCGAGTTGGAAGCCACGATCGAAGGCCGAAAGATGAAGACCGTCGGCCGGCAGGAGCCGGCCATCCACCCAGACGTGGCGTGGCTCGGTCATCCGACCTCCACGCCGCCGATCGCCTGGAGCGGCCCACGCGCCTTGACGACCGTCTCGTCCCATTCGGCGGCGGGATCGCTCTTCCAGGTGATGCCCCCGCCGACGTGGAGCGTCAACCGCCGGCCGTCGGCGACAAACGTGCGGATCAGGATGCTCGTCTGCATCGCCCCGTCAGGCCCGATCCAGCCGAGCGTGCCCGCGTACGGGCCACGGCGGACCGGTTCGAGGCCTTCGAGGATCTCCATCGCCCGGATCTTGGGTGCGCCGGTGATCGAGCCGCCGGGGAACGAGGCAGCGAGCAGGTGAAACCCATCGAGTCCCTCGGCGAGGATGCCGGTCACCGTGGACACGAGATGCTGCACGGCGGCTGTGCGCTCGAGCCGGCAGAGACGTGGCACGCGGATACTCCCAGGCCGGCAGACGCGACCGAGATCGTTGCGCAGCACATCGACGATCATCACGTTCTCCGCGCGGTCCTTGGCGCTCGCCAGGAGCGCTCGCGCGAGCCTTCGGTCCTCGGCGCGGTCGCGGCCGCGTGGCCGGGTGCCCTTGATTGGGTCGGTCTTGACCACGCCCTGGCCATCGACCGACAGGAATGGCTCCGGCGAAGCGGACAGGAGCGCCCGCGGCCGGCCGGTCAGCTGGCCCGGTCCAAGGTCCAGGTAGGCCGAGAAGAGGGACGGATCACCGGTTCGCAGGCGCCGGTACAGCGCCCACGGGTCGCCGTCGAAGGAGGCTTCCAGACGGCGGGTGAGGTTAGCCTGGTAGATATCGCCCCGGGCAATGTGCTCGCGGATCCGCTCGACGCCGGCCTCGTACGCCGGGCGATCGAGGCCGGAGCGGAAGGCGAGCGTCTCGATTGCGTCGTTTGCGGCGGGCTTCCGGATCGAGTCGAGCCGTTGGCCCGGCGGCGAGGTGAGCCGAGCATGGACGTCGTCGAGTCGTCGCGCGAGGCGGCGGCCGTCACCGTCGAGCGCTCGCCCACCCAACCAGGCGTGGCCGGTCCGACGATCCCAGGCGACGACCCAGTCGTGGAGTGCCAGGCGGAGGAGTGGCAGGTCCTGATCGGCTGGCGCAATCGCCGGAAGCCGCTCGAGGACCGCGCCGAGGTCATAGCCGATGAAGCCGACCAGGCCTCCGAGGAACGGCGGGGCGTCGGCCGGCACGACCGGCGTCCGATCCAGCCGGGCAACGAGTCGGCGCGCGACAGCGAACGGGTCCGGTCCCGCGGCGGGCGACTCGAGCACGGCGATCGGGTCGGCGGTCAGGTAGGTCCAGCGGGCGTTACGGCCGGGCCGTGCGCTCTCGAGCAGGGCCAGGCCGGGCAGGTCGCGGAATGCCTCCGCCGCATCGATCGCGCGAGCCGCCGCGATCCGGTCGGGCAGCCGGCGGAGACGAAGCGGCGCGCTCGGGCGGGAGGTGGGGATCACCGCCGGATGATACGGCTGGAGTGGGCGAACGGCTCCCGCTGCAGCTTCGCCAGCATCGCCGGAGTGCGTCGGGACTTGGACGCAGCCGCAGGCATGTCGAGTACGTCGAGGGCGCGACCATTGGTGATGTCCGGGCGTCGGACTCGAGGGAGCGCGGCGCGGGCACGAACCGGCCAAATGCTCTCCAGGCGGGCACTGGTCCCGAAGCGCGAACCTGCAGCGGGTCCAAGGGCAATGCGCCACGCTTGGGCTGCCGCCCGATGCATGCCGATTCATGCCAGATGCCCCCTGGCTCGAGCATCTGCCAGAAACGGAGGTGACTAGTGTCCGCCTGGCGAGCATATGGCGGAACCGGGCGACGAACGCGGAACGAAGCCGAACAATCGAAATGCCGAAGCCGTCAGGCTCCGCCGTCTCAAGTCAGTCTGGTTACCCGGTCGTCCGAGCCCATCCGGACCTGGTCCGCGCCGCCTGGGTTGGCGGCCGGCCGCTGGAAGGCCACAGGGCACGAGCTTGAGGCGCCGCGCGGCCTGCGCGTGCCTCGAGGCCGCGTGCGTGTGATGCCCATATTCGCCGAATCAAGCGAGTCGGCGGTCGATCATGTTCGCGCCGTGCACAGGATCGATTCAAATCACGGCAAAATGGTCGAAGCTGTGCGGCGGACGCACAAGGTCGACACGTCGGGCCGACGGTACGTCGTTTATGGTCACCTCGTGCCCAACGGGATGTGACCTGGGCCTAGCCCGCGGCGACCGCCACCGCCTTCTCGATCGGCACGCCGATCAGGCTGCCGTATTCGGTCCAGCTCCCGTCGTAGTTGCGGACCCGGTTGTAGCCGAGCAGCTCGTGCAGGACGAACCAGCTGTGGCTGGAGCGCTCCCCGATTCGGCAGTAGGCGATGACGTCCTTGTCCGGCGTCACTCCCTTCGCCTCATACAGGGTTGCCAGCTCCTCGGCGCTCTTGAAGGTGCCGTCCTCGCGAACCGTCTGGGCCCACGGGATCGATGCCGCGCCCGGGATGTGACCGGCACGCTGGGCGGTCTCGCTCATGCCCGGGGGCGCAATGATCTCGCCGTTGAACTCGGCCGGGCTGCGAACATCGACGAGCGCCAGCTCCGGGTCGCCAAGCCGCGGAAGGATGTCGTCGCGGTACGCGCGCAGGCTGAAGTCGGGCTCCGGCAGCTGGTAGCCGGTCGGGGTGAACGAGGGCACGTCGACATCCAGCGCGAGGCCCTTGTCGAGCCAGTACTTGCGCCCGCCGTTCAGAATACGAACGTCCTTGCGGCCGTACAGCTTGAGCTGCCAGTAGGCCCACGCGGCGAACCAGTTGTTGTTGTCGCCGTAGAGCACGATCGTGGTCTCCGGCCCGATCCCCGAGTTGGACAGCAGCTTCGAGAAGTCCTCCCGGGACGCGATATCACGGCGGATCCCGTCTGCCAGCTGGCTCGTCCAGTTCCAGCCCACGGCGCCGGGAATGTGGCTCTGCTGGTAGGCCGTCGTGTCGACGTCGACCTCGACGAAGCGGACGTTCGGGTCGTTCAGGTGCTCGAGCGCCCAGTCGCTGTCGACCAGCGCGGTGTCCTTCGCGTATCCGGTAACGGTCATGGTCGCGGTTCCTCCGAGTGTGCCGTGTGCTACGGGATTCCTGGAACAGAGGTGCGGTGTTCGCGGCCTCCCGCGCTCAGCCGCCCGACGTCGGTCGGTCGCGGCGGCTGAACTCGGCCAGCCGCTCGGTACAGGATGCGGCTTCGCGCTGGGCCTGGCGGACGATCCATGGATCGACCCGGCTGGAATCCTCGATCGTAATGGTGGCGCCGTACGGTCCTTCCTCGACGACGATGCCGGAGCTGTTCCGGTAATCGGTCATCCAGTTGGCCTGGAGCTGCAGCGCGACATCGGCGACAACCGAGGCACTGAACAACCAGTCGAGGTAGGTTGCGTCGAGACGCTCGACGATGTCGGCCACGCGAATCGGGCGCCCCCGCTCGAGGCGCGCAAGCAGATCGATGACGCGGATGGCGGTGAAGGGATCGCCGCTCTCGGCCATCGTCGGTGGGGTGATCGCCGGATCCGGCAGGCCAGGCAGTGGCGGACGCAACGGTGGGAGACCGATGGTGTGGACGGAGGCGTCGATCACGGGTCGGTCATCTCCGACTGGTTCACTAGGAATTGCCCGAAGCCTACCACCAGAGCGCCGCCGGCACCACAGCCCGTTCCGTGGTCGGCGGGGCATGCGAATGAACCTTCACCGATCGCACGACCCGCCCGCAACGGTTCTCGGGCATGCTTCGCTGGCCGGATCATGCGTCCGGCACCGATCCGCCTTCGCGAATCGGTCGTTCGTCAGCACGACACGAGCACGATGCCCGCGATGGATCCCGATCCGATCCCGACCGAACCGACCACTGATCCCGGGCCACCGGACGCGACCTCAGTTGTGTCCGGTCCCTCCCAGGCTTCGGAATCGTCGGCGGCCGGCCGCGGACGCGGGCCGACGGTGCGTCGTGTGGTCATCGGGCTTGCGCTCGCGCTGACGTTCAGTGTTGGGATCGGGGTCGGCCGGCTCGCGTCGCCTATGTTGGGCGATACCGACGGGACGACCCCGGGCCCAACCGCCGGTGCGGCATCAGGGGACGCCCTCGGCCTGATCAGCCAGGCCTGGGAGATCCTCCACGAGGACTACGTCGGCGCCGACGCGCTCGACGACAAGACCCTGGCCTACGGGGCGATCGAGGGCCTGACGGAGGCGGTCGGCGACACCGGGCATACCTCGTTCCTCACGCCGGAGGAGCGCGCCGCGCGGGCCGAGGAACTGTCGGGCTCGTACGTCGGGATCGGCGTCCGGATCGATGCGGCCGAGGACGGCCGCCCGTTGATCGTCGGCGTCTTCCGCGGCAGTCCGGCCGAGGCCGCCGAGCTCACGGCAGGCGACATCATCGTCTCGGTCGACGGACGGGCGACCGACGGCCACGACCTCGATGAGGTTGCCAGCTGGATCCGCGGCAAGGCCGGGTCCACGGTCCTCCTGACGATTCGACGTGGCGCTGACGGGCCGGAGCGCGAGCTCAGCATCGTCCGGGCCGAGGTCGCGGTGGAGACCGTCTCGTGGGCGATGGTGCCGGGGACGAAGACGGCCGTGCTGCGCCTCGAGCAGTTCTCGCATGGCGCTGCCGACGAGCTCAAGGCGGCGCTCGGAGAGATCCGCGCAGCCGGCGCGGATCGGGTGGTCTTCGATCTCCGCGGCAATCCGGGCGGCTTCGTCGATGAGGCGGTCGGCGTCGCCAGCCAGTTCCTCTCAGGCGGAAATGTTTTCGTGGAGCGGGACGCGGCTGGCAAGGAGACGACCCATGCGGTGTCACCCGATGGCGCGGCCACCGAACTGCCGCTGGTCGTCCTCGTCGACGGCGGGACCGCGAGCTCCGCGGAGATCGTGTCGGGCGCGCTCCAGGATGCCGGCCGAGGCCAGCTGATCGGCGTCAAGACGTTCGGCACGGGGACGGTCCTGGGCGAGTTCCCGCTGGCCGACGGATCCGCCCTGCGTGTTGGAACCGTCGAATGGCTGACGCCCAAGGGCCGCCGGATCTGGCACGAGGGGATCGTCCCGGATGTTGTGGTCGAACGCGCCGACGACGTCCGGCCGCTCGTCCCCGACGACCTGCGGTCCATGACCTCGGCCCAGGTCGACAGCCTGACCGATCCACAGCTGGCTCGTGCCCTGAGCGTCGTCGCGCTCGCGGTGGCGCCGGCAAGTTAAGCGCGGCCCGGCTCCTCAGCGGGCGAGTGACCTCCAGGTCCAGACCATCTCGGCCAGCAGCGGCCGGCCCGGCTCAACGATCGTCGGGCCCGTGTTGAAGGCGTTGGGGGGCGCGCTCTGGGGCTCGACGCAGAGCGAATCGGCAGGGACCGTGTAGACGACCCAGGTCGGGCAGTCGGAGTCGATCGTGAGCTCCAGGAAGCCGGGCCAGCGCAGGACCGGTGGGCGGCGCAGGTCCGTGAAGCAGTCGTCCCACGGGCCCGGAGGCGGCGGCGCGACCAGCCTGGTGGTGGCGATGCCGGCCGAGTCGCGATGGAACATCGCGCCGGCTTCGAGCTCGAGCTCCAGCGCACCGGGCTCCGGACCAGGGGTGCCGCGGCTTGCGACCGGCGGGGGTTGGCGCCGGAACCATGGATGCCAGCCGATCGACGCCGGCATCGGCTCGTCCGCGTGCAGCTCGAGCCGGCTTGTGAACCGGCCGGCTTCGAGCTCGAAGTGCTGGACGGCGCGTCCGGCGAACGGCCAGGATGGCCCAAGCTCGGTCGCGATGGTCTGGTCGTCGAGCGCCTCCCAACGCCGATCCAGGACGGTTCCGTGGAGGGCGTGCGGTGGCATGTCAGTCGGGAGTTCGTAGCGCCGCCCGCGGAACTCGAACCGGCCGTCGCGGACGCGCCCGGCGAACGGCACCATCGGAAAGGATCCCCAGGCGATCGGGCCGAGACCCTCGGTCACCAGCAGCTCGCGTCCATCGACCACGAACGACGCCAGCCGGCCGCCGGCTGCGAGGTCGATGACGGCCTCGACGCCGGGTGCGCTGAGTCGAAGCCGTTCGGGCCGGCCGTCCGGCTCGCCCGGGTCACCGGGCAACCCGATGGCGATGACGCCGCCACGCGCGGCGGCAACCGGCTGAAGTGGTGTGCCCTTGGCGACGAGCTCTTCGGCCGGCGGGGTGGTGCGAAAGATCTGCTGCTCCAGGCCCGCGATGACGCCGCCGATCGTCTGCCCGACCGACGGCCGCTTCTTCGACATCAGGCACCGGCTCCGGCGGCGACGCCGTAGAAAGTCCGGATCCTGGGGGCGTGCTCGGAAGACATCTGAGAAGTCTAGCGGCGTCCCGACCCCGCGAACCGGGCCGCCATCTCGCGGGACCGCCTCAACCCTCTGACGTGGGGAGCAGCCTATTCGGAACGCTTGGCACCCCTCCGGAGTCGCCAATAACCGCGGGGATCCTTGAGCGACGTTCCGATATGTTCGATCAGACCAAGCTCGGCAAGTCGGTGAAGGTGGCCGAGGACCGTTGGTCGCGACTGACCGAACAGGTCCACTGACTGCGTGGTCGTGATGCGGCCCGTTCGGCTGAGGTAGTCCACGAAACGTTCCGACCCTAGAGGTAGGGCATCCATGACCTTCCCCGCCAGCGAATCCGCCAGAAAGGCCACTCGTACCGATGCGGGTCCCTGCATGTAAAGCGGGTCCGGCAGTCCGACTCGCTCCATCTCCTCGAACATCCGGTTGACACCTTCCCCAAGCTCACGACCGTACCCGATGTCCGCCAAGGCTCGAGCGATCCGGGGATTGCGCGCGAATCGAGTCGATCTGATGTTCTCGATACGGACCAAGCCAGGCAACCGGCCTGGGCTCTCGACTTCAAGACGATCGGCGAAGACCTCGACCCGAACATGGTCTCCGCCAATCGTGTAGGAACGATGAACCAAGGCATTCACTATCGCCTCGAGCCACGCATACTCGGGGATCACGCTTGCGCGTTCGAACCTACCCTCCTCTTCGAGCCGGATCGCCGATGGCAACCAACGTCTCAGGGTCCGCTGAGCCCGATCGATCTGTTGCCCCAGAGCCCCTTCTATCCGCACATCGCGAGCTACGTTGGCCCGCGAACCGGTCTCCCTCGACGCCCCGTGATACTCCAAGAGGCGCAGATGGGCGTGTGGAAAGCGGCTCTGAGGGGACCGACCCAGGACGAGGAGGCCCGCAACCGTCGGACGAGGCACCCCGTCGTGAAACGCGACAAGCCCACGGGATTGGAGAACCTCACGGGCGGGGCTGTGAGCGCGTACGCGTCTCAAATACCGATCGACAAGCCGGTCGTCGAGGTCGTCGAGCACCGCGTCGGCAACCGGGCTGCCGTCGTATACGGACTGACCCTTGTCGTATTCGAGTTCGCGCGCTTCGAACGATCCTAGCTTCCGGTTCTCGTCGCCAATACGAAGGTACGTCTCACCTTTGACGTTGTGGTGGACGTACTCGCTTGCCTCGACCTCGATGACGACGATCTCGTCGATGTCTCCCGCGTGATTGGTGCAGGGCAGCATCTCGAATCGATGCCGTACGGGCGGCTCCGTGAAATCCATGGCTGCCTGTCGCCAGCCATTGACCAATCCCGATCCGGAGACGCCCTCCACACGGCCGTCATGCAAACCCACCGTGATCAGGCCGCCCTCAGCATTCGCGAAGCCGATCAGGAGATCGGCAAGATGACGAGCGGAACTCCTGGAGCCTGTGCGTTCCAACCACTGATCCTCCCGTCGGTGGAGCAGCGCTTGGATGCGGTCATCCTCTGGCAGCAGTCGGAGCTGTTCGAGTGTAGAGAGGCTGGCTTCTGTCACCCCGGAAGCATAGCGCAAGCTCTAAAGATTTTAAAGCTCTTACGCAGTTAGAGCAGCTCCCCGTGGGCGGAGGCCGTGGGCTCGCCTTCACGCGGGCGCGGCTCCTCGCCGGGGCCGTAGACATGCTTCGGTGTGCTCGCCGGAGGGTCGCCGCCCGGGTCCATCCCGGCCCTGAGCTCCCTGCGCGGCGCACCGGCCGATCCCTCGATGGCGCCAACCCCGAAGGGCACCCACTTGGATGGGTCCTGGAGGCGGTGCGCCTCCGTATTGCCGCGACTGTGCACCTCCTGGAAGCCACGCGGCTCGATCCACATCCGCTCGCCCTCGAGCAGGCCCAGGACGCCGGACTGGCCGGGCTCCGGCCGCTCGTGCTGGCAGTAGGTGCAGGCCGCCTTGTCGTGCGGCAGGTAGGTCGGCGGTTCCTCGTATGTCGTGATGTAGCCCTCGTAGTTGCGCAGGACCACCTTGTGATCGCTGTAGCTGATCAGGTAGTTGGGCATGACCGGGATCTTGCCGCCGCCGCCCGGCGCGTCGATGACGTAGGTCGGCACCGCGTAGCCCGAGGTGTGGCCGCGCAGCCCCTCCATGATCTCGAGCCCCTTGCCGACCGGCGTCCGGAAATGCCCGGAGCCCTCGACCAGGTCGCACTGGTAGAGGTAGTACGGCCGGATCCGGTTGGCGACCAGCTGGTGGACGAGCGCGCGCTGGATGTGGACGCAGTCGTTCACGCCGGCGAGCAGGACGCTCTGGTTGCCGACCGGCAGGCCCGCGCGGGTGAGCTTGTCGACGGCGCGGCTGACCTCCGGAGTGATCTCGTTCGGGTGGTTGAAATGGAGGTTGATCCAGAGCGGGTGGTACTTCTCGAGCGTCTCGCACAGTTCGTCATCGATCCGCTGGGGCAGGAAGACGGGCACCCGCGAGCCGATCCGGATGATCTCGATGTGGGGGATCTCGCGCAGCCCGCGCAGGATCGATTCGAACAGCTTGGGCGCCAGGGTCAGGCCGTCACCGCCGGAGATCAGGACGTCGCGGACCTGGGGTGTCCGGCGCAGGTACTCGAGCTGGGCCTCGTGGTCGCGCCGGCTGAAGTTCTGGGTCGGGTCGCCCACGATTCGCGACCGGGTGCAGTAGCGGCAGTAGCTCGCGCACTGGGTCGTGACCAGCATCAAGACCCGGTCCGGGTAGCGATGGACCAGCCCCGGGACCGGCGAGTGGCGATCCTCGGCGAGGGAGTCCTCCATCATCGCGGTGAACGCCTGCTGCTCGCGTCCGAGCGGGATCACCTGGCGTCGGATCGGGTCGTTGGGGTCCTTCGGGTCGATCAGGCTGATGAAATAGGGCGTGATGTCGACCCGGAACTTGTCGGGAGCGGACAGGCCGGCACGCTCCTCGTCAGTTAGCTCGAGGATCCGCTCGATCTCGTCGAGGTCGTTGACCCGATGACTGAGCTGCCAGCGCCAGTCGTTCCACTGGGCGTCCGGCACGTCCTCCCAGAGCGGCGCGCGCCGGCTAACGACCGGCTTCCCGTCGGGCCCGACCGCCCGAGCCGGGTCGGCCAGGTTGACGAACGGCGCCTCCGCGGCCGCGAGCGCCGCTTCCTGGTGGGCGTCGGCGGTCCTGATCTCCTGGGCATCCACGCGACCCCTCCGACTCGGCGTCCTGTCCGAAGGCCTCAGTGCATAGAACCTATGCACTCTGCAAGTCCACGGATGATAGCGGAGGACCGTCAGCCGGGTCCAGCGCCCGATGGTCATGGAGGGGCCCAACGCCCGCGCGGGCCCGGTCGAAGCGCTGGTTGTTCAGGTCCGTGCTGCTCCCACCAGTAGTTTCGGGGCATGCGACGCCATGACTGGTGGGCCGAGACCGAGATAGCAGGTCGGCGGTCACCGGCGGCGTTGTGGGGGTTCTTCCCCTGGATTTACTGCTGCTGCCGCCGGCAGCATTCGCCGCGGGAACGGCCATCCGCGACGCTCCGGGTCCGCGGCGGCAGGCGCATCTGCGCGAGCGGCTCAACTGGCACGTCTCCACGTACGAGGCGCGCCAACCGGCGAGCACGTCCGACCCTGGGCTCGATCTACTCCCCGATCACCGCCCAGAGGAACCCCATCATGATGAAGAAGCCGGAGAACAGCGCGATGAGCCCGATCCCGCCATAGGGCGAGTTGGCTCCGGTATGGGGCACCAACTGCAGCCCGATCCCGAAGACGACGGCCCAACCGATGAACAGGAACGCGAACAGGTACTTCGCGTTCGGGTTGGTGATCTTGCGAACCCAGGTAGCGCCGCCCTCGGCTGTCATCGCCGAGCGCAGGACGATCCCGAGCATGAGCGTCACGATGGCCGCGGAGATCCCGAACGGGATCGGCTGCTGGAAGGCGATCAGGAACAGCTGCACGCCCGGATGCTAGCAGATGGTTCCGGGCCTCGAAGGGCGCCGCGGCCCGGAACGCGGCCCGTCGGTACGATGGGCAGACCGTCATGACTTCCTTCGATCGACTTGGCCGGTTCGTCGTGCGCCGCGCGTGGTGGGTGGTCGGCGCATGGGTCGCCATCCTGCTCGTGGCGCTTCCGTTTGCCCCGCAAGTCCCGGGCCAGCTGAGCGCCGGCGGCTTCATCCTCGACGACCTCGAATCGGCGCGAGCCAAGACGCTGCTCGAAACCGAGCTCGGCGCCCCACCGTCTGCCCTCGTCATCGTGTTCAGCAGCCCGGCGCTCGAGGCCGGCACACCGGCGTTCGAGGCGGCTGCTTCCGAGGCCATCCGTGACGTCTCGACCGCGCCACACGTCGCGCGCGTCGTCTCGCACCTGCTGGCGCCGCGGCAGATCTCGGCCGACCGGCACACCGCCTACGACATCGTCTTCCTCGACCTCCCTCCCGACGAATCGCCCGAGGCGCTGCCGATCCTGCGCGAGCGGCTGCGCCAGCCTCCCGGGCTCGAGGTCGAGCTTGCCGGCGGTCCCGCGTTCTACGGCGACGTCCAGACCGTCTCCGAGGCGGACCTGCAACGCAGCGAGATCATCTCGCTGCCGCTGGCCGCCCTCGCCCTGCTACTCGTGTTCGGGTCCGTGGTCGCGGCGGGAGTGCCGCTCGTCGTCGGCGGTTCCGCCGTCGTCGTTGCCCTCGCCGCCATCTTTGTGGTCGCGTCGCTGACCCCGATGAGCATCTTCGTGCTCAACCTGGCGACGCTCCTCGGGCTCGGGCTGGGAGTCGACTACTCGCTGCTGCTGACGAGTCGGTTCCGCGAGGAGTTGGCGCGCCGCCCGGACGGTCCGGATCGGGTTGCCGCTGCCGTGCAGACCACTGTGGCCACGGCCGGTCGGGCCGTGTTCTTCAGCGGGCTGACGGTCCTGTTGGGTCTACTGGGCCTGGTCCTGTTGGAATTCATGATTCTGCGCTCCGTGGGTATTGCCGGGGCGATCGTGGTCGGACTGGCCGTCGCCTCCGCGCTCACGCTGCTCCCGGCCGTGCTGACCATCATCGGCACGCGGATCGATCGGCTGGCGATCCGGCGCGTCGCGCCGAGGCCCGGGACCGACGGGCAGTGGGCCCGCCTCGCGCGCTGGGTGATGCGCCGGCCCGTGATCGTGCTGGTCCCGACCCTGACCGTCATCCTGGTGCTTGGCTCACCGTTCCTGCACGTCCGCTTCAACGCACCCGACTCGTCGATCCTGCCGCCGTCGGTGCCGTCGCGGGTTGCCTTCGATCGGCTTCGCGCGGAGTTCGGGGAGGGCGAGTTCGCCCCGATCGTGCTGGCCATCCGCGCCGGCGGCCCGGCGACCGCCCCCGACAACCTCGCGGCCCTCTTCGACTACTCGCGACGGCTCGCCGCGGACCCGCGGGTGACGCGCGTCGAGAGCCTCGTCGACATCGATCCGCGCCTCACCCTCGAGCAGTACCGCCTGCTCTATGGCGACCCGAACGGCCCACCGGACCGCTATGCCCTGACCACGCTGAGCGCCACGACCCGCGGGGACCTGACTGCCTTCACCCTGTACACGCCGTTCGGCCCGAACCGCGAGGAGGGCAAGGCGCTGGTCGCCGCCCTGCGCGACCCGGCCGGAGGCCTGGCACCGCCCGCGGGTGCCAGCGTCCTGGTCGGCGGTGGTGCGGCCGACGTAGCCGACGTTGTCGCCCGCGTCCGGGCGGACTTCCCTCGGACCGCGCTGTTCATCGTGATCTCGACCTACCTGGTCCTGTTCATCCTGCTGCGCTCAGTCATCCTCCCGGCGAAGGCGCTGGTCATGAACACGCTCTCGATCGTGGCCAGCTTCGGGGCCATGGTCTGGATCTTCCAGGATGGCAACCTCTCGGCGCTCCTCGGGTTCCAGCCCGTCGGGTTCGTCGAGACGACCCAGCCGGTGATCCTGTTCTGCGTCCTGTTCGGGCTGTCGATGGACTACGAGGTCTTCATCCTGACCCGGACCAAGGAGATCTGGGACCGCACCCACGACAACGCCGAAGCGGTCGCCCGCGGGCTCGAGCGAAGCGGCCGGATCGTCACCTCGGCTGCGCTGGTGGTCGTCGTGGTTGCCGGCTCCTTCGCCTTCGCCGACATCGTCCTGATCAAGGCCCTGGGCGTCGGGATGGCCATCGCGATCGCGCTCGATGCGACCGTTGTTCGGGCCCTCCTGGTGCCGGCGACGATGCGCCTCCTCGGCCGCTGGAACTGGTGGTTGCCGGCCCGGCTGGAGCGGTTCATGGCTGATCGCCTGCCAGCACCGGAGGCCGACGTGGAGGCGGCAACCCGATGAGACGGCCACACCACGGGCTCCGGTTGATCCTTCAGCTCGCGCTCGGCGCAGCCGTGGCCGGCTGCTCGGGCGGCGGCCCGATTCTGGCCAATCCGCCCGCGCCACGGCCATCGCTCGCGCCCCCCACGGTGCCACCCGCCGCCGTGGCCGATCCCGTACCGATCGACCTGCCGCGCGACGACGCTCCCCACGATCGACTGACCGAGTGGTGGTACTACACCGGTCATCTCCGGTCGGAGGAGGGCCGTCGCTTCGGCTTCGAGTACGTGATCTTCCGGGCCGAGCGCGGGGCATTCCCCACCTCGTGGGTTTCGCATCTGGCGATCACCGACGAGGCGAACGAGCGCTTCTTCTACAGCCAGCGCCTGGAGGTCGGTCTCGGAGTCGACCGCTCGGCGCCCGAACCGGAGGGGGCGCCGCGGGGCTTTGACCTGGCGATCGCAGGTGCCGATCCGACGCAGCCGGCGACGTCCCGGCGCTCCCGTTGGACGATGGCCGGCTTGAACGGCGACGACCGGCTCAGCGCCACGCTATCGCCCGACGAGGCGGTTCTGGCCGGCGCACCGGGCGGCCTCGGCCTTGACCTGCGGATGCGCTCCACGAAACCGGCGGCCCTCCACGATGGCGACGGCTGGATCGACTTCGGGCCAGCCGGCGGCTCCTACTATTACTCACGAACCGCGATGACCGCCGAGGGCACGTTGACGGTGGCCGGTCAGGAGGTGGGCGTCGACGGTATCGCCTGGTTCGACCACCAGTGGGGCGACTTCATCTCGGTCGGAGGCGGTGGCTGGGACTGGTTCGCGGTCAACCTCCAGGACGGGACGGACCTGACGCTGTCGCTCGTTCGCGAGGCGGACGGCACGTACCCGCTCATTTACGGGACGGTGGTGGCGCGCGATGGCAGCGTCCGCCACCTGGGACGCGGTGACTTCAGCGTCGCGGTCACGGCTCGCTGGACGAGCCCGGCCACCGGCGCGGACTACCCGGCCGGCTGGACCATCCTGATTCCCGCCGACCAGCTCACGATCCAGCTGACCCCGACCGTCGCCGCCCAGGAGCTCGACACGCGGGCCACGACCGGGGTGATCTACTGGGAGGGCTCGCAGGTCGTCCGGGCGACCCGCGCCGGATTGCCGCTCGGCGGCGAGGCCTACGTCGAGCTCACCGGCTACGCCGCGTCCGGTCTCGCCAGCCACTGAGCCCGCTCATACTCCGGCCGTGCGACTCGAGCTCACGCGACGCGGCGACTATGCGGTCCGGGTGATGCTGGCCCTCGCGCGGGATCTCGGCGGTGACTGGCTGAGCGTCCCGACGGTCAGCGCTGCGATGTCCATCCCGGAACGATTCCTGCCCAGGGTAATGGTCGACCTGGTCGATGCCGGACTCGTCGTCGGGCGCCGCGGACGGACCGGCGGCTACCGCCTCGCCAAGCCCGCCGGTGCCATCTCGCTCCTCGACATCATAAAGGCGGCCGAATCGGAGCCGGACGAGCGGCAGTGCATCCTTCGCGGCGGTCCGTGTGACGTGGATGGGCGATGCGCCGTCCACGACGCGTTCGGTGGGGCGCGGGAGGCCATGCTCGAGCGACTCGGCGCCACGTCGCTGGCGGAGGTCGCCGGCAAGGGCCTGAGCTGACATCTCCGGGCCAAGGGTCCCGGGTCTTCCGGGCCGTTTGGCTCATCACGCGGATCGTCGCAGGTTACACTATTCACGTACCTCGGAGGTATGTAAATCCGAGCCCACGACGAGGTCCGAACCATGCGCCGATCAACCATCCTCCCGATCGCCCTCCTGGCGACCGCTGCGATCGCCGCCGGCTGCGCGAGCCCGACCGGCGCGACCTGGACGTTCGCGCCGGCTGGGGCGGCGACCGCCGCGCCCGCCGCGACCGCCGCACCCGGAGGCGCCACCACCGCCCCCGCGCCCTCGGACGCGTCCGGCGCCGCGCTGGTGGGCACGATCGCCCTCAAGGCGTTCGATCTCGGGTTCGATCCCAACGCCATCACGGTGGACACGCCTGGGCGCTACGCGGTCACGCTCGACAACACCGGCGCGATCCCCCACGACGTGACCTTCGCCGACGGCGCGACGAGCGGAATGGTGGACGGCGCCAAGTCGGCGACCGTCGAGGTCGACGTGCCGGCCGCGGGCCTCACCGTCATTTGCTCCGTTCCGGGACATGCCCAGGCGGGCAGGAAGGGCGCGATCACGGTGAAGGGCGGCGCGACGGCGTCCGGGTCGGGCGATCATGGTGGGCCGTTGCCCACCGCCGCCGACGTCGCCGCGGACCCGAACGCACCGGCCCCGGTGACCTACGACGCAACGGCACCCAAGCTACTGCCCGGGAAGGTCCACGATCTTGAGCTGGTCATGACGGAGGAACTCAAGACGATCGCGCCAGGGTTCGTCCAGAAGGTATGGACGTTCGGGGGTACCGTCCCCGGTCCGGTCATGCGCGTGAAGGTCGGCGACACCATCCGCGTGACGCTCAAGAACGCCACCGGGAACGAGATGTCGCACTCGCTCGACTATCACTCCAGCCAGGTCGCCTGGAACGATGAGATGCGCTCGATCGCTCCGGGCGAGGAGCTGGTCTACGAATGGACGGCTGACTACGCCGGCGTGTGGATGTATCACTGCGGCACGGCCCCCGCGCTCCAGCACATCGCCAATGGCATGTACGGCATGGTCATCGTGGAGCCTGCCGAGGGCCTGCCCAAGGTCGACAAGGAGTTCGCGATCGTCCAGAGCGAGTGGTACCTGGGTCAGCAGGGGCAGATCTCCGACCTGACCAAGGCGATGGCCGCGAACCCAGCGCCCGACTTCGTGCTCTTCAATGGCGTCGCGAATCAGTACAAGGACAACCCGCTCAAGGTCGGCACCGGCGAAACCGTCCGGATCTTCGTCCTCAACGCAGGTCCCAGCACGGACAGCTCGTTCCACGTCGTCGGCACAATCTTCAACACGGTCATCAAGGAGGGCGTGAAGCTGGAGAAGGGCAACGCGGGCAGCTGGGGGTCCCAGGCCGTCGACCTTTCGCCCGCGCAGGGCGCCATCGTCGAGTTCACGACCGCCGAAGACGGCCTCTACCCGATCGTGACCCACGCCTTCAACTTCGTCGGACGTGGTGCCCTCGGGCTCATCCAGGCCGGCGACGGCGACCCGCTGAACTAGCAGGTGGGGCGCACCCTTCCGCTGATCGAACCGGAGGCTGTCGGAGGCGCCTGCTGCGCGGCCTGTGGCGCAGAGCAGGCGCCGGCCCAAGCGGCCTCGCCGGCGGCTGCACCGCGGGTTGCCCTGCCAGTCATCCAGCCAGCGCGGCCGACCGGTCGAGGCGTCGACCGGCGGGTCACCTTCGCCGGCCTGCTCGTGGCCGCCGCCCTGCTCGCCCTGGCCGCCCTGGCCGCGATCGGGTCGGCCGTCGGCGGGACCGTCTGGCTCCCCTTGCATCTCGCCGTGGCCGGCGCGGCCGGAACCGCGATCGCAGCGGTTCTGCCCTTCTTCACGGCGGCGCTGGCCGGGGTGGCGCCGGCTCGTGCTGGCCTCCGGATCGCAGCGATCGCGCTGGTCGCCGGGGGTTCGGTAGCCGCCGGCCTCGGGATGACCAGTGGCACGGCGTGGCTGGCCGCATCCGGTGGCGCGGCCTACGGCGTCGGGAGCGTCGCCGTCGCCGCCGTCGCGTTCCTGCCGCTTCGGGCTGCCCTGGGGTTCACGTTCCGACTCGTTCACCTGGCCTATGCGGCAGCCCTCACCCAGGTGGGCATCGGCGTGGCGCTCGCGACCGCCATGCTCGCCGGCTGGGCGCCGGTGACCGGCGCCTGGACCGCCCTCAAGCCGGCCCATGCCTGGCTCAACGTCTTCGGATTCGTGACCTTGGTGGTGGCCGCCTCGCTCATCCACCTGGCACCGACCGTGGCCGGCGCCAGGATCCGCCCGCGTCGAAGCGCTTCGGTCGCGCTCATCGGCCTGATGGCCGGAGCTCCGCTGGTCGCGGTCGGTCTTGCCGCCGGCTGGGACGTCGTGGCGCGAGCCGGCGCCCTGGCGGAGATCGTCGGTGGCACTGCGCTGGCCATCCACGGGGCCGCCGTGCAGCGTGATCGTGGGCAGTGGGCGTCCGATCCCGGCTGGCACCGCTTCGCCGGCCTCAGCCTGGTGGCCGCGCCCGCCTGGCTGTTGGTCGCGTTGGCCATCAGCGCCGGTCGGATCCTGTGGCTCGGGGCATTACCCGCAGCCTGGTCGGTCGGATTGGTGGCCCTCCCGCTGATGGCCGGCTGGATCGGCCAGGTGCTGATCGGAGCGTGGACCCACCTCGTGCCGGCCATCGGTCCCGGCGATCAGGCGGCGCACGCGGTTCAGCGACGGTGGCTCGGCCGGAGCTCGACGCCGCGCTGGCTGGCCTGGAACGGCGGCGTTGCGCTCGGCACGGGCGGGCTGCTCGCCGGCAATGATGCGCTGACGGCAGCCGGCGGTGCGTTGCTC
>JAUSJS010000029.1 GCA_030647575.1 Candidatus Limnocylindrales bacterium
CGGGGGTCATCCGGCACGATCGAGCGGAAGAACGTCTTGTCAGCCTCGGATGGCTTCGGGATCTGCATCAGGCGATGACGCCGCGTGCCTGGAGCTCTCGGACCACGAGGCCCCGCGGCAGGGCCGGCGTCCGATGGCCGCGGAAGCCCGTGACTTCCTCGTTCGCCACGAGGCTGTCGATGACCGCTTCCTCGGTCGCCTGGACGACGGCCGCATAGAACGGATCCATGAAGCCCCACGGGATGAAGCAGAGTGCGTCAAGCCGACCGGCGCTTCCGGGGTCCAGGAGCGTCTCGAAACCCGGCGTGATCGCGCCAGGGTTGCCGACCGACTCCGCGAGGAAGAGATCGCCGGAGAAGTGCGAGCCAGCGGTGCCCGTACGGGCCAACCCGAGCGTCACCCGGCGGGCGAGCGCCTCGCACTGGTCCGGCAGGAGCTCGTCCAGTACCTCCGCTGCACCTCGGCTGGTCCGACTCCGCGGCGCGTATCATCGCGTCGATGAGCGAGCGAGAGCTCCCCAGCGTGGACGGCGCTCCGGCCTGCCCGTTCGTGGCGTTTGAGGACGATCGGGAAGGCCGTGCCACGAGTCCCGATCATCGCCACCGCTGCTACGCCGAGCTGGTCCCGTCGCCGCGCGCCGCGGCGCACCAGGAGGCGTACTGCTTGTCGAGCGCCTTCCCGGTCTGCCCCACGTTCCAGGACTGGGCGCGGCGCGAAGCGGCGCACGCGCGCGGAGAGGGCGAGCGCCCCAGGGCGGCACCGATGGCCCAGCCGGAGACGGCCGGCCGCTCCGCGATCGCACCCGACGATGCGTCCGAGCGGGAGGAGGACGAGCCGCCGCGCCACCCCTCGACCGAAGAGCCGCCCATCCGGCGCAATCCGCCGCGCGATTGGGCTGCGCCGCCGCCCTGGGCGCCGCGTGGCGCAGGAGCGGGATCGGCCGGCGCGACGCGACGATCCACGAGCGGCGAGCGGGCGAGCACGCCGGACTTCCTCGCTGGCCGCGCTGACGAGAGCCGCGGTCTTGCGGGCAGTGCCGCCGATCGATTGGCCGTCGGCCCTTCCTCGTACCCCGAGGGCGGCGCCCCGGCGACGCCCGACTCCGCCGCGCCCGCCGCGCCCGATGCGGAGCTCGCCGGTCTGGTGGCAGGCCGGCACATCGTCGAACGGCCCGCCCACGACTACCTGCCGCCCAGCCGGAGCACCCGCCGTCCGAGCGTGAGTTCGACCCGAACGCATCGTGAGCGTGAGCGTGAACGTGATCGCGATGCGATCGTCGGTCCGTCCTGGGAACGCGCCCGACGGTATGAGGCCTACCCGACGATCCGGACCCGCGCGGGCCTGCCGGCCCCGCCTCGGCTGGCCGTCCTGGCAGGCGCGCTTGTGATCGCTGCGGTGGCGCTCTTCTTCCTCCCCGCGTTGCTCGGTGTCGGGGGTGGCGGCGAGGACGCCTCGACGCCCGGTCCGAGTGCCAGCCAGGGGGTTGCGACCGCGAGCCCGGAGCCGACCACGCCGCCGGCGCCGACGCCGCAGATCTACGTGATCAAGTCGGGAGACACGCTCTTCGGAGTGGCCGAGAGCTTCGGACTGACACTCGACGAGCTACTCGAGGCCAACAAGGACACGATCACCGATCCCGACAAGATCGCCATCGGCGACCAGATCATCATCCCGCCCAAACCGCCGGATGAATTCACCGAACCCTCGGCAGAACCTTCGTAGCTACCGAGGCGCGATGTTGATCGCTGTGATCTTGCCGGCTTCGACCCGGAAGGTCGCGTCGATGTGCTGGCTCTGTGCGCCCGGCCGAACAACCAGCAGGTCCGCTTCGTAGGTGTTGCCGGTATCGCGAATTCCGCCGGGGATCATCCGCAGGCCGGCGTCGCCGCGCAGGAACCAGCCGCCGACGCGCTCCACGCCGCGGAGCGTCTGCACGCTGTCCCCGACATGAACTCGCATCTCGGTCTTCTCGTCCATCAGGGCCACCGCGGCCTCGCGATCGCCCGCGTTCAGCTTCTCGAAGAAGTCCTCCATCGTCTCGACAGCACCCATGGGCTGAGTGTAACCGTCGGGCGCCCATGACCGCCGACGACTCCGTTACCCTCGCGGCCGCCTGGCCGCTCTTCGCCCTGCGGATCCGCAGCGAGCGGCTCGTCCTGCGCCTTCCCACCGACGAGGATCTGGTGCGCCTCATCGCGGTCGCCATGGCCGGCATCCACTCGCCCGACGAGATGCCGTTCGGGATCGCCTGGTCGACCCTTCCAAGCCCCGCGTTCGAGCGCGGCTTCCTGCAGCACCACTGGGGGATGCGCGCCGGCTGGTCCCCCGAGACCTGGCAGCTGAATCTCCTCATCGAGCGCGACGGCGAACCGATCGGCTCGCAGTCCGTCCACGCCGAGCGCTTCGCCGTGATGCGGACCGTCGACACCGGGTCGTGGCTCGGCCGCACGTACCAAGGCAAGGGTTACGGTCGCGAGATGCGAGCGGCCGTCCTGGCACTTGCCTTCGATGGCCTCTGCGCGCGTGTCGCCTTGACCGAGGCGTTCATCGACAACGCGGCCTCGAGCGGCGTGTCGCGCTCGCTCGGCTACGAGGAGAATGGACGAGGCAGCCTTGCGCCGGAGGGCATCGCGCGGGAGACCCAGCGTTTCCGAATGACCGTCGAGGGTTGGCGCTCGCGACCACGCTCGCCGGTCACAATCGAGGGTCTGGATGCCTGCCGCGAGTTATTCGGGGCCTGAGCTGAGGCCTGGCTCGGTGCGCGAGAGCCCATTTGTCGCCCCTGCAACAACGCGTGCGAGGCCGCGCGTTGGCGACCCGTATCGACGTCAACTCTCGCCGGCACAGCAAAGGATCGGCGTTGGCCGCCGTTGGTCGGTCGAATGTTGCTCTGGTGGCAAGGGATTGAGGCCGAGGGCCGGCCCGAAGGCCGCTGCGCGACGTTGTTTGCTCGGGCGGCAACGTGCCGAGCCATTCTTGCTGTGAGAGCAAAGATTCGGGCGATGTTGGTCCGATGGCCCGCCGCCTGGTCCCGGCGCCGTGCGCTGGCCCCCGGCGCTCCGCCGAGCCTAGAATCCGCCGCCCGAACCGCCGCCTCCGCCGCCCGACGAGCCGCCGGAGAAGCCTCCGCCGCCGCCCGACGACGACGGCGAGTTGCCGATCGTGCCGAGCGTGGACATCATCCCGCCGAGATCGGGGATCCCGGAATTCGAGAAGAGGCCTCCACCGCTGCCGGTGGCGGTCGCCGCGGTGAACGGCGTGCCGCTGGAGCTCTGATACCAGACTGGGAAGTAGGGGATGGCACCGGCGGTCTGGCCACGCTGCACGTCCTCCAGGCTGCGGGACATGACGCCTTCGATCTCATCCTGGAGCCCGAGCGCCGTTCCCCAGACGATCGCCTGGTCCGGAGTATCCAGCCAGTCCAAGCCGGCCTCGTCCACGACCTGCTGCATGGAGCGCGCCTGGGCCATCGTCTTCTGCAGCGTCCGGCGGTAGGCGGCGAGCATCGCCCGGATCATCGCCCCTGGCATCGTCACGGCTGGCATGCCCTTGGCGAAGATGGCGATGACGATCCCGCTGGCGATCGTCGCGCCGCCGATCAGGACCAGGCCGGAGATCGGCACGGTGAAGCCGGCGACCACGGCTATGATCCCGGCGAAGATCGCGAGGAAGCCCTTTCCGACCCAGCGGCCGACAACCTTGCTCGGCTTGTCCTTGAACCAGCCTCGGGCGACAACATGGCCTTCGAGCGCGCCGTCGAAGTCCGAGACGTGCTCGCCGAACTTGGGCAGCTCGTCCGGTGTGATGTAGGCGTCCTCGCCGGTGCCGCCCAGCGATCGCAGGTGGCGAAGCGCCACTTCCTCTGCAGGACCGGTCGGACGGCGCGAGTTGCGGGCACGCTGCGCCTCCACTTCGGCGTCGCCACGCGAGGGCGCGACATCGATGCCGACCTTCTTGCCAAAACCGAGGATCCCGCCATCCTCGCGGAAGCTAACCAGGCCGCGACTGGCCAGATCGAGCATCGCTGTGGTCAGCGCGCGGCGCGACGTGGCGCCGTCCATCACCATCGCCCCAGACGCGGCGGTCAGGTCAGGGGGCGGCGCCGGCATCAGGACCGATGGATCGTCCAGGTAGACCGGGTCCTTGCCGTAGCGACGCCAGTTGACGAACGCCCAGCCGGCCAGGCCCATGAACATGACCGGCGCGCCAACGAGCCCGAGCACGGCATTGACCTGCCGCGCCGTCTGCAACTGCCCGGCGTGCTCGGCGGTCGCCGCCTCATCGACCTTCTCGAGGGCGATCAGCACCGCGCCATCGAAGTCGGCGGCGCGCAGGCGCGGCAGCATGTCGTTGTCGAAGATCGCCTGGCGCTCGCTGTTCGAGAGGTAGGCGGCCTCGAAGCCCGGCGCCGCATAGAGCTGGACCTGGCCGTGGAGCAGGTTCGGTTCCAGATCGATGAAGATGACCAGGCCGTCGTCAAACCCGGCGCGGCCGATCCCCCACTGGTCGATCAGGGCCCGGGCCCGGGTCTCCGTCTCCTCGGTCGAGATGTCGTAGTAACCCGCGTCCTGGGTGTACACGGCGACCTCGGCGGCGGTTCGTGCCTCGACCCCGTCGATCACGGTTTCGGCCTTGACGATCGTGTCGCTGCTCAGGATTCCCGCGTAGTCGTAGACAGCCTGGTCCTCGACGGGTTCCGGAAACGGCGGCCCGGGCGGCGGTGCCGATGGATCCGCCGCCGACGCCGCGCCAACCGCCGCGGCAAACAGCCAGATGAGCGCCCCGAGGGCGGAGAGCGAGCGGCGCCGACCGATCATGCGGGCACCGTCTTCACGCCGGCACCCCCTGGCGAGCCCGAAGCCGGCGGACCAGCTCGGCCGCCTGCTCGTACCGTCCGAAGCTTGGCATGATGTAGGTGCCGGCGACACGGGCCCCGACCTTCTCGAGCAGCGAGAGCGTCATCGCAAGGCCGACCTCGGCACCCCGGTCGCCCGCCTCCCTGAGCGTGGCCCGCACCGCGTCCGGGATCGTGATGCCGGGGACCTCGTTGTGCAGGAACTCCGCGTGGCGGGAGCTCTGCAGTGGCAGCACGCCGAGCAGCAGCGGTACCGGGAACCCGGCGGGCCCGAAGCGGCGCTCGGCCTCGTCGAGCATCGCCTCGACCTGGGCTAGGTCGTACAGCGGCTGGGTCATGATCAGATGGGCGCCGGCGGCCAGCTTGCGTTCGAGGCGGTCCCATTCGGTCCCCGCGTCGGCCCCGGTGTCGGTCGCGGTCGGATCCAGCGCACAGGCAATCGTGAAATCGGCCGGCTGGCCGATCGGACTACCCGCTGCGTCCTCCCCACGATTGAGCCGGGCCAGGATCTCCACGAGCCCGATCGAATCGACGTCCCAGACGCCCGTGCCGGACGGGTAATCGCCGACCCGCGCCGGGTCGCCGGTCAGGGCGAGGATGTCGCGGACGCCGAGCGCGTGCGCACCCAGTAGCTCCGACTCCAGCGCCATCAGATTCCGATCGCGCGTCGTGACGTGGACGATGCACTCGAGATCGAGGTCATGCTGGATGCCGAACGCCACGGCGAGTGCGCCCATCCGCACGCGGGCCATCGCCGAGTCGCTGACGTTGACGAGGTCGACCCCGGCGTCCTTGAGGAGACGGGCGGCCTCGATCGTGCGCTCGATCCGCACCGAGCGCGGCGGATCGATCTCGACGGAGATGACGAAGCGACCGCTGGCGAGAGCACGCGCGAGGACTGTCGGCTCGGGGGGTTCGGCGCTCGATCCGACAGCGGCGTGTGGCTCGGCGGCGGTCGGTCTCGGGCGAATCGTGGTCGGGGCGGCCTCGGGGCGTGCTGTTGCGATCGCGCCGCTCGCGTCGGTGCCACCCGCCTGGAACGCATCGAGCGCCCGGCGCATGGCCGCGATGTGCTCTGGGGTCGTGCCGCAGCAGCCGCCGACGATCACGGCTCCGGCCGCGAGGAAGCGCGGGACGATGCCGCCCAGGTAGTCCGGGCTCGCGGCATAGACGAACTGGCCCTCGATCCGCTGCGGCAGCCCGGCGTTGGGCATGATCGAACGAAGCACGGCCGGCCCCGCCGCCATCGCCTCGAGGGCTTCGGCGCATGCCTCCGGGCCTCCGCCGCAGTTGACCCCGACGACATCGGCGCCGGTGGCGAGCAGTGTCGCCGCGGCGATCGCCGGTGGGGTTCCGTCCGGTAGCTGGAGCTCCTCGCCGAACGTGAGCTGGGCGATGATCGGCAGGTCCGCCGTCAGGCGCGCCTCGTCGACCGCCAGGAGGAGGTGGGGCAGGAGCGAGAACGTCTCGAAGATGAAGAGGTCGACGCCGCCCTCGAGGAGGCCGTCGAGCTGTTCGCGGACAGCCGCCCGGATTTCCGAGTCGGGCAGATGGAGGAGCTCGCGGTTCGGTGCGCCCAGCGGGCCGATCGAGCCGGCGACCCAGGCCTCGCGCCCCGCCACGTCCCGCGCCTCGCGGGCGAGCTGGGCACCGCGCCGGTTGAGCTCCGCCGCCCGATCGCTCATCCCGTGCGCCGCGAGCCGGATCCGGTTGGCCCCGAACGTTGCCGTCTCGATCAGTTCGGCGCCGGCCTCCAGGTACTCGCGGTGGATTGCGCTGACCAGGTCCGGGCGGCTGGCGACGAGCTCGTCGAGGTTCGCTCGCTGGGGGACGCCACGCGAGTAGAGGAGGGTCCCCATCGCGCCATCCGCAAGCAGCGGCCCGGCGGCAAGCCTCGTCCGGAATCGATCGCGCTCGTTCATGGCGCTCACCATAGCGGACCCCCAGTCAGGCGAGCCGGCGCCGCCCGAGCGTGAGGCCGCGGCGGGAATCCAGGAGCACCTGCGGGGGTCGCGGCCGGCCGTTGTAGGTCGAGGACTGGGAGGCGGCGTACGCTCCGGCGTCGGCGATGGCTACCAGGTCGCCACGGCGGAGGGGCGGAAGATCGTGGACGCCGAGCGAGTCGGTCGACTCGCAGATGGGTCCCTCGACGCGGGTCGGCTCGAAGGCTGCCGGGCTGGCCGTCACCGGCGCGAGGCTCGGCGTCGGGCCGTCGTCAAGCGACTTGCCCAGGCTTGTCAGCGGCAGGATCGGATGGCGGGCGCCGTAGAGTGCCGGCCGAACCAGCTCGGTCATGCCCGCATCGAGCACGACCTGCCGACCTCCGCGGTCGCGGACATGCAGCACCCGCGCCACGAGCCAGCCGGCCCGGGCGACGAGGAAGCGCCCCGGCTCGACCGCCAGGCGGGTCGGGCGTCGATCGGGCGGAACGACCTCGACGAGCTGGGGCAGCTCGCGGGCGAAGCGCGCGGGGGTGGGCGCCGGCACGCCGGCCTCGAAGACTGGAAAACCCCCACCCACGTCGAGCGTGTCGAAACTCTCGATCGAGCCGCGCCAGAGGGCAGCCACCGCCAGCGCCCGCCGAACCGCGTCGCGCCAGGCATCCACGGCGCCCAGCTGCGAGCCGACGTGGAGATGGATCCCGCGCGGGCGGAGCAGTCCGTCCGGGCCACCACCGGCCTCGATGGCTGACGCGAGCTCCGTTTCGGTCATCCCGAACTTGGAGGCGCCGGCCCCCACCGCGAGTCCGGCCAGCGTCTCGGGGACGACATCGGGGTTGAGCCGGTAAAGCACGTCGAGCCGAACGCCCCGCTGGCGGCGGACGATGGTCGCCAGGGCGGCCGCTTCCTCCGGCGATTCGATTGCCACCCAGCGCAACGGTCGGCCCTCGCGCGCCGCGCGTGCGGCAGCTCGGAGATCGCCCGGCGTCTTGCCGATCCCCTCGAGCGTGATCCGGTCGTTGGGCAGCCCCGCCTTCCTGGCGGCGGCCCATTCACCGCTCGAAACGACGTTGGCACCGAACCCGTGGCTCGCGACCGCCGCGATGACGGCCGGCACGTCGTTGGCCTTGACCGAGTACTGGCGCAGCCATGGATCGGGGAAGGCGAGGCGGACATGGGTCGCGGCCTCGGCTAGCACCGCCAGATCGGTGACGTAGAGCGGGGTCCCGTACCGTCGGGCCGCTCGCCGGAGCGCGCCGGGATCAGTCGGGGACGACAAGCCGCACGGCGGTGCCGACCACGCTCAGGACCACCGAGCCGATCACGGCGGCGACGAGCGTGTCGGCGGTCAGATCGGGCGGGAAGTCACCGACGGTCAGGTTGAACCCGGCCGAGTCGGCGACGAGCGCGGTCACCAGGAGCAGCGCGGCGTTGATCAGGAACCCGACCAGGCCGATTGTCATGACGCTGATCGGGAGGGTGAGCATCTTTGCGATCGGCCCGATCACTCCATTCACGACTCCGAAGATGACCGCCAGGACGAGGAGGCCAACGAGCTCGCCGTCGTAGCTCACGAACTGTGGCAGGAACCTGGTCAGCACGTAGAACGCGATGGCCGTGACGGCCGTCCCGATGATGAAACCCTTCACGGCGATCCCTCCGTCCGTTCGATGACCTGGTCCGGCTCGCTGGCTGTCTGGCGGGAGCGTACTCCGCGCGGACAGCGCCCCGCTCAGCGTGCGAGGCTCGCCTCGAGTCGTGCCTTGACCTCGGGCCATTCCCCGGCGATGACGCTGAAGCAGGCGGAATGCCGGATCGAGCCGTCGGGCATGATCATGTGGTTGCGGAAGACGCCCTCGAACGTGGCCGCGATCCCGGCCAAGGCCGTCCGCGAACGCTCGTTGCGTGAGTGGGTCTTGAACTCGACCCGGATGGCTCCGAGCGTCTCGAAGGCATGGGTGAGCTGGAGCAGCTTGGCTTCCCGGTTCGCGCCGGTCCGCTGGAACGGCGTCCCGACCCAGGTCCAGCCGATCTCGAGGCGGCGATGCTACGGGACGATCGACATGAAGCGGCTGCTCCCGATGGCGCGCCCGGACGCGAGATCGATCGTGGCAAACGGCCGTTCGGTGCCGGCTTCGGCGTTGGCCAGGGCGGTCTCCAGCCAGCGACGCAGCCCCGCCTCGTCCTGCGGGCCCATGATCGTCCACTGCCAGAGCGCCGGGTCGAACGCGACCAGGGAAAGATCGGCGAGATGGTCCTGGCGGAGTGGCTCCAGGCGGACGCGCGAGCCTTCGAGGACGACCGGCTCCACCCAGCGCTGCATCAGCACCCGGGCATGGTAGCCGGATAGACTCGGGTCCATGTCCGACCTCCAACGCCGCATCGACGCCTTTCTCGCCGAGTTCTTCCGCCTCAATCCGACCTGGGCGACGGGCATCGGCGCCCACGCCCACGACGACCGTTGGCCGGACCTCACCGAGGCGGGTCGAGCCGAACGCCTGGCCTTCATCGAGCGCTGGCTGGTCGAGTTTCGGGAGAGGACCGAGCTCACCGGCGACGACGCGATCGACCGGGATCTGCTGATCGGCGAATTGGGGGCGGCCCGCTTCTCCGAGACCGAGCTGCGCGAGGAGACCTGGAACCCGCTCGACTGGATCTACCTGCTCGGCGACGGCCTCTTCACGCTGCTGGCCCGCGAGTTCGCCCCGCTCGCTGTTCGGCTGACGTCGGTTGCCGGACGGTTGGACGGAATGCCGGCGGTGGTCGAGGCCGCGAAGGCGAACCTCGTTGGACATCGAGGTCGGCCAGTCGGCCGGTTCCAGACCGAGACCGCACTCAGGCAGCTCCCCGGGATCGAGGAGCTGATTGCGGATGCCCTGCGGGCGGCCGAGGGCGCGACCGATGATCCCGCGGTGGGCGCGCTGACGACTCGACTGACGGCCGCCGCCGCGACCGCCCGGCGAGCGATGGCCGACTTCGAGGCGCACCTGCGCGACGTCGTGCTGCCCGCCAGCCAGGGCGAGGGGCGCCTGGGCCCCGAGCTGTTCGCGGCCAAGATGGGCCACACGATGCGGTCCGAGGCGCTCACCCCGGATCGCATCCTCGAGGCCGCGGAACGGGACTACATCGCGGTTCGCGCCGAGCTCGTCCGGATCGCCCAGGACCTCTGGCCGACCTGGTGCCGCGACCGGCCGCTGCCGGACGACGAGGGGACGCTGGTGCGCGGCGTGCTCGACGCCGTCGCAACGGAACACCCGAAGGCGGATGAGCTCCTCGAATTCTGCCGGGCCGAGAACGCCCGGATCGAGGCATTCTGCGCCGAGCGCGACCTGATCGGCCTGGCCGATGAGCCGCTCGAGATCCGCTGGACCCCCGCCTTCCTGCGCGCGTTCGGGGGCGCGATGCTGAGCTCCCCCGGGCCACTCGACAAGGGCCAGAAGGCGTTCTTCTCGATCACGCCGATGACCGACGACTGGACCGAGGAGCAGCGCGAGTCGAACCTGCGCGAGGACA
>JAUSJS010000034.1 GCA_030647575.1 Candidatus Limnocylindrales bacterium
GGCCGTCGTCATGCGACGCATGGTAGCCGGACCGCCCAGCACGCGCGACCATGCCGTCCGGCGTGGAAGACGGACGATTCGGCCGAACGACGAGGAAGGGGGACCGGGGCCGCGCATTGCCGGCAGGGCGATTCGGCCGGCGCGGCTGCGGGTTGCCAACGGAAGCGACCGAGACCCAACCGACCGCCCCGTTCCCATCGGCGATATGCCTGAGATGGCACGCATAGCCCCGGCCACAACGCCGTCGCTGGTTGCCCGCCGATGCGCGAGACGTGGCGGACCGAGCCGGCCGGGAGGGTCGGCGTCAAGTGCCGTCGGGCTGGCCCGCGAACCCCGAGCCGGACCGCGCTCCTGAGCCCCATCCCGGTCCTCAGCCCGCGGCATGCCGGCCCCGGTGCTGGCGCCGGCCCCGGGGCAGCCGCTACGGCGCGGCCCCGATCAGCTTCCCCGGACGGCCGTCGCGGAGAGCGAGAGCTCGCCGATCACCGAGCGGTAGTAGCGGCTCGGGGCGTACGGGTCCAACCACGCGGTGGAGCCGGGGGTGCGGACCGAGTCGAACCGGAAGTCATACGTCCCGCTGTAGCTCGCGGCGCTCTTGAAGATCTCGGCCATCGTCCGCTTCGTCTTGAAGATGCCGTACAGCACGTACGAGGCGCTGTTGATGCCTTCGGCGAAGACGGCCCGGGCGTTCGCACGGAGGAAGCCAGCCGCGAAGTTGTCCGCCCGCTTGATGGCCACGGACTTGGTCGGGTTCCTGGCACCCCATTCGGAGTTGCCCGACGCGTAGCACAGCCGATTGAGGATCACCACGGCGTTGGAGGCGAGGTTGATGTCGGTCCGGATGTAGGACTCGCCCCAATACTTGACGTTGTAGTGGCCGTGACCGGCTGAAGCGTTCAGGCCCAAACCGTCCTTGCTCAACGCGGAGAAGGGTCCATACGGGCTCGGATAGCCATTCCCATGGCCGAGATAGATCAGGACGTTGGCGCCGCGGGCCGCCGACTTCACCTTGGTCCAGGTGGCATTCGGGCTGTAGATCTCGACGACGTTGGCTCCATACGACCGAGCCTGCGACGCGTAGCGCCTGGCGCTCGTGATGTACTTCGAGGTGCTCGATCCGGCCGGACCGACGACGACGACGACCTTCATGCCCGCCGCCGCTGCGGGGGTCGGGTTCGCCGCCATGCCACCGAGCGCCACGAGGGCGAGGGCAAGGCCCAAAACGGTCAGGCGGATCGGCCTGTTGGAAGACGCCCGCTGGGCGCCACGTTGGGGAACCGCCAATTCTCTTGCCTCCTCTCCGCCGGAACACCGCGCTGGGGCGAGGTGACGGTGGGTGGTGCCGCCGACGGCAGGGGCGTACGACGTGACGGACGCGCGTTCGGATCATGGCGCCTGGGGACGCCCGATCGGACGGTGGAACGGGTGAGACGATCCATGTCCGCCGAGTGACGGCTCGACGAGCTGACAGGAATCTGCCGTGGGGGGCGGCGTTCTTCGGTTGAGCCTGTCTATCGGGCGGGGCTGCCTGGAAGCGTTCGGAGTATGCCAGCCACGGACGGCCCGTGTCGACCCCACTCAAAAGTCCCGGGTGATCGAGGCGCCGATGGCGCCGGTCAACCCGGCCAAATCGGTGGGTACCAACTCGAGCTGCAGCCCGCGTCGCCCGGCTGAGGACGGGTCTCGCGCGCTCGCCCGTGTCGCTCCGACGATTCGTCGGCGTGACCCGGTGGTCAATCCCGGCGCGCCGGACGAGCTCGATGGCGCGGGTCCCGGCGGCGGTGACGCTTCGATCCTGGCTATTTCGGCTATGCTCCGGGCGGCTCGACACCGGGCCGCCGTCGCTCCGGCCTGCGCCCGCGACGCGACATGCAGGAGCCGTTTTGACATTTGATTCCCTCGGCCTGTCGGCCGATCTCCTCCAGACCGTCGCCGAAGAGGGCTACCACACCCCGACGCCGGTCCAGGCGGGCGCCATCCCGCTGGTCCTCCAAGGTCGCGACCTCCTCGCCGCCGCCCAGACGGGAACCGGCAAGACCGCCGCGTTCGTGCTGCCCATCCTCGACCGGATGCGCCAGCACGCGAACAGCAGCTTCTCGCCGGCGCGCCACCCGGTCCGCGTCCTGATCCTGGTGCCCACACGCGAGCTCGCCATGCAGGTCGACGCGAGCGTCAGGACCTACGGGCGCACCGTCCCGCTGCGCTCGACGGTGGTCTACGGCGGCATCCCGATCGAGCCCCAGATCAAGGCGCTGCGAGCCGGCGTCGAGATCCTCGTGGCGACGCCCGGCCGGCTGCTCGACCACGTTGGGCAGCGGACGGTGAACCTCGGACAGGTCGAGGTCCTGGTGCTCGACGAGGGGGATCGGATGCTCGACATGGGCTTCCTGCCGGACATCCGCCGGATCCTCGAGCTGCTCCCGCCGCGCCGCCAGAACCTGCTCTTCTCGGCCACCTTCTCACAGGACATCCGTGATCTCTCGGGTTCGCTGCTGCACGACCCGGCGC
This sequence comes from Candidatus Limnocylindrales bacterium, assembly GCA_030647575.1. GTDB lineage: Bacteria > Chloroflexota > Limnocylindria > Limnocylindrales > CSP1-4 > SPCO01. The sequence continues at coordinate 2,509 of JAUSJS010000034.1, forward strand.
GGGTCGAGGTCATGGCCCGCAACACCGCAGCCGAGGCCGTTCGCCAGCTGGTCTACCCGGTCGATCGAGATCGCAAGGAAGCGCTGCTCGCCCACCTGATCCGCAAGCAGGACCTCCGCCAGGTCCTGGTCTTCACCCGGACCAAGCTGGCGGCCAGCCGCCTGGCCGCGCGCCTCGACCGTGAGGGCATCGACGCGGTGGCGATCCATTCCGACCGCTCACAGCCCGAGCGGACCCGAGCCCTCGAAGGCTTCAAGTCGGGCGAGATCCGGATCCTGGTGGCGACCGACGTTGCGGCGCGCGGGCTCGACATCGAGGATCTGCCGGTCGTCGTCAACTTCGAGCTGCCCTGGAATCCGCAGGACTACATCCATCGAATTGGGCGGACCGGGCGAGCGGGCGCAACCGGCGAGGCCATCTCGCTGGTCTGCATCGACGAAACCGATCTCCTGCGCGGCATCCAGCGGATGCTCCGAACCGCGATCCCCTGGACCGTCGAGGAAGGCTTCATCCCGGATCGCGAGGTCGAGCCACGGCCCCTCGGCGCCCGAGCGGGGCATGCCCGGACCGGCACCGAGCACCACGCGCAGCGCAAGCCGGTTCGTCGGCGGGCGGGCAGCGGGAGCAGCCGCGGCGGGTGACCCCTTCGAGGCGCGTTCGGCCCTCAGGCAGCCCCACCGACCGCCTGGGCGGTCCCGAGACCGGCGGTCGTGGTCTGGGTCGAGGCGATCGCGGCGCCGGGGAAGAAAAAGCCCAGCATCAGGTCCGCCTCGATCCGCTCGACGGCGTAGCGGTTCACCAGCGCGTGGTCGCCAACCGAGGCGCCGGCCTCGGGCCGGCCTTGGAGCGACAGGCGGACGTCGCGTAACAGGACGAACTCACCGGATGGCCGGGCGAGCGATCGGCCCGGATCGAAGCCGGGCATCGTCGCCAGCTCGCCCTCCAGGGTGTACGGGCCGGAGTCCAGGACCACGTGGTGCCAGGCGGCGTGGACCGGCGCGCCCGGCTCGTCATCGGCGACCGCGAACAGGATGTCGTCGATGGCGATGACCACGGTGCCGGCCGGGCGCGGCGCGGGGTCGTCCAGCCCCTGCCAGACGGTGCCCTCGAGCTGGAGCCGGTCCTCGGATGACAGAACTTCGCGCAGCGGGCCGGATCGCGCCAGGATGCCGCTGGCCATCCCCCCGCTCGTGTAGACCTCGACACGGATTGCCAAGTTGACCCTCTGCGGGCGAGGCTGAAGTGTGGCCCGCGGCCGGCTCGCCGGGAACGACCCTTCAGTACCGGCGCGGCCAGCCACTCGTACCGAAGCGCGCGGAAGTGGTTCCCGCCTGCACCGGCGCACGAACGGCCGCTCGCAGCGGCCACGCGGCGGCATGTTGGTCCGGCTAATTCGGCGGCGAGCAGCTCGTGCATCCGCGCGGTGCACCGAGCACGACGCGAAGCAGGGCCTGAGTCACGAGGTTCGGATCGCTACGGCTCTGGTTGGTCAGGACCGCGATGGCAATTCCCTCGTCGGGGAGCCAGCGGACCACTGTCCGCGACCCGAGGAGCCGGCCCGAGTGTCCGAGCGTGGGACGTCCGTCGATGGTCGCCGCCTGGACACCGAGACCGTACGGAATCGACGGCTTGAACGGCCCCGTGACCTCGACGTCCGCGACCATCGCCGCGAGGCTCGCGGGAGCCAGGACCCGGCCGCCGTAGAGGGCCCTGGCCCAGGTGACGAGATCCTCCGCGGTCGATGCGATCGAACCGGCGCTGCCGGCAGCGGTGACGACGGAGGTGAATGGGACGACGTCGGTCTCGTCCGTCAGGGGGATCGCCGGAAGATCGAGGTCGGGCCCGTTGAAGCGGTAGGCACGCGCCAGCGGCCCGAGCGGATCGTCCACAGCCTGGTAGTGGGTGTGGTCCAGCCCGAGCGGCGCGAGGAACCGAGCGTGCAGCTGCTCGGCGAGCGGCCCCTTTCCGACCGCTTCGGCGAGCATGCCCAGGATCAGGTAGTTCGTGTTCGAGTAGTGCCAGCCCTTGCCCGGCTTGAAGTACGGCTTGCCTACGTAGCCGAGCGCGTCCTCGGTCGTCCAGACCCGCTCCCGATCGGCCAGTAGCGCCTTGTCGATGTCGGGAGCGTAGAAGTAGTCATGCAGACCGCTGGTGTGGTCGAGCAGCTGGTGAACGGTGATCGCGCCGTCGATCGCGAGTTCCGGCAGGTAGGTCGTGACCGGCGCCTCGAGATCGAGCCGGTCCTCCTCGGCGAGCGCGAGGATCAGGGCGGCCAGGAACGTCTTGGAGATGCTCGCGACGGCGAACTCGGTGTCGGACGTGACCAGGCGCTTGGCCGCGACATCGGCAACGCCGCTGGTTCCGCGCCACATCGAGCCGTCCGCAAACAGGATGGCGGCAGAGATGCCGGGCAGGCCGTAGGTCGCGCGCAGGCTGTCGAGGCGGGCCCAGAGCGCCTTCCGAGTCGCCGGGGTCCCGGTCAGTGGCGCCGTCGTTGGGAGCGCTGGATAGATCGGAGCCCGGGTCGTCGTGACCTCCGGGCGCGCGGTCGCGAGCTGGCTCGCCGACGGGGAGACCGACGGTCTCGCCAGCGAGCTGGCACTCGGAGCGGCGACCGCCACGGGTCCCGTTGGTTCGGGAGGAAGCGGCAACAAGCCGAACCAGGCGAAGGAGGCCGCGACGATCAGGGCGAGCACGACCAGCGATCGGAGAGTGGGCCGGCTCAGCGCTGATCGGGACAGGCGCACGATCCCCGCACCATACCGCGCGACCGGGGCGGGTACCATCCGTCGATGACCCAGGACCCAGCGACCACCGGCGCCGCCCAGCTGCTTCGCTCGGTGGGGCTCCTCGCCGACGGCCCGGGGCAATGGGGACGGCCCGTCTCGGCCCAGGGGCCGGGGGTCTTCATCGTCGAATTGAGCGCTCCCCTGCCCTCCGCTCCGATCGAGCTCACGAAGGTGGGCAAATGGATCGAACGCGTCGAGACGCTCCGCCTCGACGGCGTGCGACCGACCTCGAAGGCCCTGGCCGCTCGGCTGGCGGCCTTCTGGCTGCCCTCGCAGGCGGTGCTCTACATCGGCACCTCGGAGGCGTCGATCGGGCGGCGGTTGGCGGCCATGGCCCGGACCGAGCTGGGCGCGCGGCGGCCGTACGCCGGCGGCCACTGGCTCAAGACCCTGCGCGGCCTCGACTCCGTCCGCGTCTGGTGGTCGGCCACGCCAGCCACCGAAGAATACGAAGACGCTCTCTTCGACGGCTTTGCCGCGGGCGTCCACGAATCGGAGCGAGCCGGCCTCCCGGATCGCGAGGTGGTCCTGCCGTTCGCCAACCTGCGCCGCGTGGACCGCCAGCGCAAGGCGACCGGCCTGACCGGCTCGCTGCTGGCCGAGCCGGTGGAGGCGCCGCCGCCCGCGACGCGCATCGTCCAGCTACCTGACGGTGATGCCGAAGGGGCACGCGGCGAAGCGCCCGAACCACGCCGCCCCCGCGCACCTGCCTCAACCAGGGCACGAACGTCAGCCGCGCCGGTCCCGGCGGCCTCGTCGCGGGCCGCCGGCGCGGCCGCGAACACCCCTGGGATCGCAGCCGTCACGGCTGAAGGCTCCGCTCGCCTGCGCGCCGAGCTCGACCACCTGGTCCGCGTCAGGCGTCCCGAGGTGATCGCCCGGATCCGGACGGCGAAGGAGCACGGTGACCTCAAGGAGAACGCCGAATACACCGCCGCGCGGGAGGAGCAGTCGTTCCTGGAAGGCCGCGTCCAGGCCCTGGAGGCCCGGTTGCGGACCGCCGTCATCGTGGACGCCCCGGCCAGCGGAGAACGGGTCGGGCTGGGTTCACGAGTCACCGTCGAGGCCGACGGTGAAACCGTCGAATACACGATCGTGGGAGCCTCGGAATCGGACCCGACGGCAGGCCGGATCTCGTCGGCTTCACCGGTCGGACGCGCACTCGTGGGGCGGAATGCCGGCGACTCCATCGTGATCCGCACGCCGGCCGGCGAGCGACACTACCGGATCGTCGAGGTGCGGTGAGGCGCCGGTACCCTCAGGTCGGGCTGGTCGGCCACGCCGCGACCGCGATCAGCGCCTGGGCCGTGATGGGCCCATACTTCACGATGGCGTACGTCGCCAAGGCCGTCGAGATCGCCCTGGTCGTGCCCCTCGTCGTCGACTTCGCCCGGGATGATGGCAGCCCCATCTCGGTCGTCTGGCGCGAGTTCGGTGCGTTCGTCTACCTCGTCACCCGCCGCAGCGGCACCGCCGGCCCTGGCGCCTAACCTTCACCATCGCGAAGCCAGGAGTCCACGTTGACATGAAGCGCCTGACCCTCACCCTTGGCCTCCTCAGCCTGGCGGCCGTCCTGGCCGCCTGCTCCGGTGCGCCAGCTCCCGCCACCGCGAGCCCACCGGCCGCCTCCAGCGCTCCGGCAGGGGAAGCCGTGACCATCGCGGCCAAGGATGTCAAGTTCAGCCAGTCCGAGCTCCGTGTTCCCGCCGATAAGGCGTTCGACCTTGTCTTCGACAACCAGGAGGGCGTGACGCACAACGTCGCGATCTACACCGACTCGAGCGCCTCGACCAAGGTCTCGGTCGGCGAGATCTTCAGCGGACCGGCGCAGAAGACGCAGTCGGTCCCCGCGCTCGCCGCCGGCACCTACTTCTTCCGTTGCGACGTCCACCCCGACATGAAGGGGGCGATCGTCGCCGAGTAGGGCGGCCATCCCTCGCCGTCACACGGCTCGGGCAAACGCTCGGGGCCGATAGCTGCCTGGGGGAGCTGAGAGTTCCGGCGCGGGACGGTTCGCGCGGTTCGGACCGGCTCGCGACCACCAGTCGCGTTTCCCGGGCCAACGTGCGCTGCGAGACGTCCTTGGGCGGGTCGCGCGACTGACACTCGCGTCTCGTGGCCGACGGGCGGTGCGAGGCGTCCCTCCAGCACTGGCGTCGACTGCAGGTCGCGTGCGCGGCGCGCAGACCGACCGGGGTCAGCTGTCGAGCGGCTCGAACAGGCCGGGTGTCCCGCCGGCATGCCAGAACACAACCGTCCGGCCGTCCAGCTCGCCGCGACGTACGAGGGCGATGAGCCCGGCCAGCGCCTTCGCCGTGTAAATCGGATCGACCAGGATCCCCTCGGTGGTGGCGAGCAGGCGGGTGGCCTCGTCGCCTGACGCAGTCGCGATCCCATAGCCGGGTCCCAGCTCGCTGTCATCGAGGAGGATCCGGTCAGCGGGCACGGCCGCAAGTCCGGGAAGCGTCCCGAGCTCGGCAAGCAGCGCACCGATCGTGGGCGCCAACTCACGGGCCGGGCGGGCGACGGCGTACCCGCGGACGGTCGTGCTGGCCGCGGCCGTCGCGAGACCAGCGAGAAGCCCGGCGTGCGTTCCGCCGGTCGCCGAAGGGACGACGACGTCGTTCGGCACGAACCCTCTCGCGGTAGTGCCTTCGAGGAGCTCAAACGCCGCCAGGACCTGACCGACGACGCCGGTGAGGCCCGATCCGCCGACGCCGATGACGAACGGTCGCCGGCCGTCGGCGCGGAGCTCGGCCACCACGCGCTCGACCAGCGCTTCGCGTTCGGCGCGATCGTCCGTCTCCGCCTGATAGACGGTCGCACCGAGCAGCCGGTCCAGGCGGACACCGGCGTTCGGTGGATCGGTCGGCGGCCCGGACAGGACGAGGTGGACCGCCAGCCCGGCCTTCGCGCCCGCGGCCGCGGTCAGGCGCGCATGGTTCGACCAGCGCCGGCCGGACGTGACCACGCAGTCGGCGCCCTCGGCCAGCGCGGCCCCGACCAGGAACTCGAGGTTTCGGAGCTTGTTGCCCCCGAACGCGATCGGGAGCAGGTCCTCGCGCTTGATCCAGACCTCCACCCGGCCGCCGAGCGTCTCAGAGAAGCGCGGCAGCGGATGGAGGGGTGACGCCCCGCCGAGGAGCGCGAAACGCGGGAAGCGCAGCGGATCCGGGGTCCAGGGTGGCACGCGGCGCATGGTACCGGCTCGTATCATCGGCCAATGGCCACTCGGATCAGCCCGGCGGATCGCCCCACCTCGATCGGCCAACATCCGGGCATGGAGCGCTCGATCGCCATCTCGGCATCGACGGTCGGATCCCGGCGACTCTATTCCTCCGTCGTCTCGACCGCGCCCGGTGACCGGACGCGGATCCATCACCACGGCGAGTGCGAGACCTCGATCTACATCCTGTCCGGGATCGCTCGTTACACCTGGGGTCCGACCGGTTTGGAGCACGAGTTCGACACGGCGACGGGCGACTTCATCTACATCCCGGCCGGCGAGATCCACGTCGAGGCGAACGCGTCGGCGACCGAGCCGCTGGTCGTGGTGCTGACTCGCAACTGCCCCGATTCGCACGTCGTCTATCTCGACGGCGGCCCCGACGGAGCCGATGACGTCCCCGCCCCGTGCTGACGCCCTGGACCGAACGCCCGCTCGCAATGCTGCTTGAGGCTCACGGGCTCGCCGGCGTCGCCGAGGCGCCGTTCCCCAACGACGGCTGGTCCGGGGCGAGCCTGACCCGCCTCGTTCGACCTCGTGACGGGTACTCGTTCATCCTGAAGCGGACCTCATGGGCCACCGACTGGATCGCGCGATCCACGCGCGACCATGCCCTGCGCGAGGGGTTCGTCGCGTCGATGCCGATGCCGCTGGCCGATCCGCTCGTTGCGCCGTACCACGGGGCCGCGGCCGACGGCACGTCGGTCGCGATCCTGATGCCGGACCTGAGCGCGCAACTGCTGGGCTGGGAGCGGCCGGCCAGCGAGCCATCGATCGCGGTTGCGTCCGTCGAGCGGGTTCTGCAAGCCATGGCGCGGCTCCACGCGATGCCCTGGCCGATCGCCGATGTGCCGGATGCCACGCTCGTCTGGCCGAGTGCGCCCCTTCGCGAGCGGCTCCTCCTGCTCTCTCCACGCTCGAGTGCGCGCCTTGCGGCCGATGGCGTGGCCGCCGGCGAACGGTTCCTTACCGGCTGGGCGGCCTTCAATCGATTCGCGTCGCGCGCCGCCCGAGACCTCGTGGAGCGACTCGACGGCGACCCGGAGCCGCTGCTCACGGCCTTGGACGGCCTACCCAGAACCGGCATCCACGGGGATCTCAAGCTCGCCAACGTCGCGTTCCTCGATGACGGGCGGGTCGCCCTGATCGACTGGCAGATGACGGCGCTGGCGCCCGTCGCGGTGGAGCTCGGCTGGCTGCTGGTTTCCAACAGCGCGGCACTGCCGGAGCGGCCGGAAGCCATCCTCGAGCGCTACCGGCGCGCAGTCGCAGCGGTCGCGGGATCGGCGGTCGGTGCCGTCGCGCCGTTCGATGCGTCGCTCGCGTTCCCCTTGGTCGCGCTGCAGGCCGTGATCGGCGGCGAGACGGAACCGCGTTTCCGATCGCTCGAACGGACCCTGGGCGACTGGGACGCGCAGGTCGATCTCAGCTGGATCGTCGGCCTGCTCCTCCGGGGCTGGCGCAAAGGGCAAGATGCCGAGGCCGGTGCGATCCTGGCATCGGGCGTTTCCGCGGCCGACGATCTGGCCTGCTGGTCCGAGCGGGCGGTCGAGGCCGCGACCCGCCGCCTGTAGCGCGCCGGCCGGACTGCGACGCGGCCGCGCCGGTCAGCTCGGGGCCGCGAGGTCCCGGCGCGGGAAGATCGCCAGCGCCGCTCCCACCGCCAGCGCGATCACGACGGCGAGGACCGCGAAGTCGGCGCGCTCCGGGAATCCCGCGAGGACGGACTTCGGATCGACGTAGTGGAAGAGCGAGAGCGGCTGCAGCCCCTTGGCATCTGGCCACAACGACCCGAGAACATCGAGGAAGTACGAGATGAGGACGACGGCCAGGGTCAGGCTGAGCGCCGGGCTGAGCCGATCGAACGAGACGGAAGCGAGCAGTCCGATCGCCCCGAACGCCGAGTAGAGGAGCACGCCGTTCAGCCACAGCAGCGGCAGGTTGCCAGCGCCAAGCTCGGTTGTCCGCCCGGTGATCGCCGCGCCAAGCAACGACCCGAAGGTCAGACCGGCGATCGCGATCGCGATGAACAGCGCCCCGGCGAGCGCGAGCGTCGCATAGACGCGGCGCCGGGAGAGCGGGCGCGAGAGGAGCACTTCCAGCGTTCCGCGCTGCCGCTCGCCGGCGACCGCCGCAGCCGCAAAACCCACCGCGAAGACCAGATTGAGTCCGACCGCAATGGGATGGACGAAGCCGAGGGCGACCGCGCCGGTCAGGCTGAAGATGTCGCCGCCACCGAACTGGGCGAACTGGGGCGGGAAGGCGCCGCTGTCAAAGAGATCCTGGAACTGCGTGCCGAACGCATCGAAGATGATCGGCAGGAGCGTCCCCCAGACCAGCAGCGCGACCGTCACGACCGCGACGCGCAGCCGGTTCGCCCGCCAGGTGTGGGCGAGCAGTGCGCGGTTCACGCCGGAATCGCCTTCGGTGGCTCGGCGTCGAGATCGGCTTCGTAGAATTCCAGGAAGGCCTCCTCGAGGCGGGCGGGCTCGATCGTGAGGTCGTGGATGACGCTGCCCGCAATCGCCGCCAGGAAGGGTCCGACGTCGCCCTCCAGACGGCAGGTCAGCCAGCCGTCGCCAACCTCGACATCGGAGACGCCGGCAACGCCCACAAGCTCCGGCGGCAGACCGCCGAGTCGCAGCTCGACGTTGCGCTTCCGCCTGGCCAGCAGCGCCGGCACTTCCTCCAGGGCGACGAGGCGGCCCAGCCGGATGATCGCCACCCGGTCGCAGACCCGCTCGACCTCGGACAGGACGTGCGACGAGAAGAAGACCGTCCGGCCGTCCCGTCGGAGGTCGTCGAGGATGCCGTAGAACGCCCGCTGCATGAGCGGGTCCAGGCCTTCCGACGGTTCGTCCAGAATCGCCAGCTCCGGATCGTGCTGGAGCGCCTGGATGATCCCCATCTTCTGGCGCATCCCGCGCGAGTACTCACGGACTGGACGCCGCAGGGTCGCGGCACTGAGCTCGAGCCGGTCGAGCAGCACGGCGCGGCGCGTCGGGGCACGACCGGATAGATCCGCCAGCTCGTCGAGCAGCCGCTCCCCCGACAGGTTGTCCCAGAAGGCGATCCCGCCCGGCAGGTAGCCAACCCGCCGGCGGATCTCCACGGAGTCGCGCACGCTGTCGAAGCCCAGGACCGCGGCACGCCCGGCGGTCGGCTGCAGGAAGCCGAGGAGGAGGCGAATCGCCGTGCTCTTGCCCGCCCCGTTCGGTCCGAGGAAACCGAAGATCTCGCCCTCGCGGACCTCGATCGTCAGCTCTTCGAGGGCGCGGACACCGGGCGCCCGCGCGTGGCCGGGCAGGGCGATCGACGACGCCAGGCCGCCGTACTGCTTGGTCAGGCCGAGGGTTTCGATGGCCGACATCGTCACAAGGCTACCCTAGCGGCTCAGCACCACCCAAGGAGGAGCGATTCGTGCCCAGGAACGTCCCGGCTCTGCCCGGGATCGAAGCAAGCAGCCTGCCATTCAGCCAGGTCGTCGAGGCGAACGGCTTCGTCTTCCTCGCCGGACAGGTCGGCAATGCACCCGGCGAGAATGGCGCGGTCCCCGGTGGGATCGCCGCCGAGACCCGCCAGATGCTCGACAACGTCGGACGCCTGCTCGAGGCCGTCGGTCTCGACCATCGAGACGTCGTCAAGACGACGGTCTACCTGCGTGACTTCGCCGATTTCGAGGCGATGAACGAGGTCTACCGCGAGTACTTCCCATCCGAGCCGCCGACTCGCGCGACGGTCGGCGTGACCGCCCTGGCCCGGGACTTCCGGATCGAGATCGAGGTCCTCGCCGCCCGCTAGGCCATTACTTCGTGACGACCAGCTCGTCGATGGCGACGAGCCGATGGCCCGGTGTCCCGATCACCTCGATCGCCAAGGTGTGCCGGCCGAGCGTCTTCCATGACGCGCTGTACAGGATCGTGGTGGACTCGAAGCTCGAGCGCTTCAGGTTGACCGTCTTCACCGCCACCCCGTCGATGCTGATCCGGGCCTTGCCGCGGGTCGGCCCGACCGGGCCGTACCAGGCGATTCGGCTGCCGGTGAAGGTGATCGTGGCCGTCGCGCCGGCGCTGATCGCGTAGCGGACCGCGCCGCCGGCGTAGCCGCCGTGGCGGGCCGGACGCCATGATCCCGAATAGTCGATCGTGGAGCTTCGTTCGGAGTAGCGCTGGCTGGCCGCCGTGGCGGCACCGCCGTCGGCTGGATCGCCGGTGTTCGGACCGCCGAAGTAGGCCATCACCCGGGCCACATAGCTGGTTGCCGGCCGCGACCAGGCCTTCGTCCGGGACGAGCCGGTCAGCCACCAGTACGAGACGCGTCGCCAGCTGCCCAGCCAGCGGTAGAGGGACCGCATCTTGGCCTTGGCCACCTTCTCCTGGTTGGCCGGGGTTGGCTTGGCGTTGGCGTTGCCGAGATAGCGCTGCGCCCACGCCCGCCAGTTCTCGGGGAGGATCTGGTATCGACCGTAGGCGCCGGAGGTCCTGTTGACCGCCTTGTGATTGCCCCCGGACTCGACCCGCGCGACGGCGGTCATGAAGCGTTCAAGGTCGGGCGGATCGGCAGCGCGGGTGGGGGCGGCGCCGATGACGCCGAGGACGAGGGCCGTCGCGAGGGTTGCGACGACCACCGCCGGACGGCGGACTGCTTGAACTCGCAATGGAGCTCCTTCCTGCCGGGGCCGGGGTGGTGAGCACTCCGGACGGCGGCTCGGTCGGGCCGAGAGGACAGGCATTGGAGCGACCCCGAGGGCCGCGGCCTGGGCGTTCCGGCGGCGACAGGGAACGGGTTGACCGTGCGGCCCGAGCCGACCGGCGTCTGGGGTCGGTCAGGATACGACGATGGATCGGCGATCGACAAGTGGGACATTCGGCCCATGGACGGCCCACGCCGCCCGCGCGAGGTCAGTCGACGGCCAAGCCCGACAGGAACGCCGCGGCCCGATCGAGCGCATCGTCAAGCACCGGCTTGAGCGTGTGGCCCAGGCGCGGGTAGGTCACCAGCTCCGCGTTGGCCAGGCGCGCAACCGCCGTCCGCAGCAGATCGATGCGGGCGAATGGATCGGATTCCCCCGAGAGCAGCAGGACGGGACAGCGGATGGCCGGCCAGTGGGCGATCCGGGCATCCGTCCGCTCGGGCGATCCCGGCGGGTGGAGCGGATAGCTGAACAGGACGAGGCCCGCATACTGCGCTTCTGGCTCGGCGGCGGCGAGGCTGGCAACCCGCCCCCCGTACGAGTGTCCGCCGATGGCGACGTCCACGGCCGAGGGCACGACCTGGTGGAACGCGGGCAGCGCATCCTCGGCCTTGCGCCGCGGCAGGTCGATGGCGACCGCGTCGATGCCGCGCGCCCGCAGCCCGGCCACGAACGGCGCCATGCTGGCGGCCGTGCCGCTGGCCCCGTGCCCAAGGAAGCAGCGCGGGCTCACGCGCCAAGCGTACCCTCGCGATGGGCCGTTCGGCTGGACGCCACATGACCCACTCGGGTCATGGCCGTCGACCGGACGCACCAGCCATCCTCGCTTGCCAACCAGCACGAGGGGCCATGCCGACGCACGAACGACGCCGCATCGAGACCGCGGGGACGCCGCGCGCCACCCTGACGGCGCTGCTGACGGCGCTCCTCCTCGCCTCCGCGATCGGCGCCGGCATCGCGCCCGCCGCGGCGCTGGCCGAGACGCCGAGTTCCAGCCCGAGTGCGGCGCCGAGCCCGGACCCGAGCGCCTCGCCGGCAGCCCTTCCCTCCCCCACGCCGGTAGCCGGGCCGACGATCCTGGGCGACGCAGTCACGTTCTACGGACGCGGCTACGGCCACGGCGTCGGGATGTCCCAGTACGGCGCCCGCGGTCGAGCGCTCGCCGGCGAGGACGCGCCGACCATCCTCGCCCATTATTACCAGGGCGCAATCCTCGCGCCGATCGATCCGGCGACGCGGATCCGCGTGCTCGTGCAGTCCAAATGGGCGGCCACGGAGGCTCGCCCGCTCGTGGTCTACGGTCGGGTGACGCCCTGGTCGATCGATGGCGTCGCTGCCGCCTTCCCTGCGGATGCCCGCCTGCGCCTGATCCCGACGAAGACGGCCGGCACGACGGGGACAGTCAGCAGCGCGTGGCGCCTGGTCGTCGAGGCCGCCGATGCCACGGTCCTCTTCGACGGCCCCGCCCCGGTCGACTTCACCGTCCGTGGGACGACGGACGACAGCCGCCTCCAGCTCTGGTCGAAGCCGACCCGCTACGACCAGTACCGCGGGTCGCTGCGGGTCCTCGTCCAGTCGACCACGCGGCTCTCGGTCGTCAACGACGTCAGCCTGGAGCAGTACCTGCCGGGCGTCGTGCCGGTCGAGATGCCCCCCACCTGGCCGGCGGCCGCGCTCCAGGCCCAGGCGATCGCCGCCCGCTCGTATGCGGCCCGCCGCCTGCGACCGAACGTCTCCTATTTCGACGTCCCGGACAATTCGTCTTCGCAGATCTACCGCGGCATCCTGGCCGAGAAGGCCTCGACCAATGCCGCGATCACGGCAACCGCGGGCATCGTGCTGATCAGCGGAACGACCATCGCGAACGCGCTCTTCCACTCGACCGGCGGCGGTGCGACCGAGGCCAACGAGAACGTCTACACCTCGACCAGCGGCAAGCGAATCGCCAGGCCGGTCAGCTATCTGCGCGGCGCGAGCGACCGAGCAGCGGACGGCACACCCTTTGACGCCAGCGCTCCGTATGCGACCTGGCTGACCAGGACCTACACCCGGGCCCAGCTCTCGGCGTGGTTCGCGGCCGACCCGCGCACCAACGTTGGCGATCTGGTTGCCATCGACCTGCGCGACCGTGGCGTTTCGGGGCGGCTCGTCAGCGTCGCCCTCATCGGCTCGGCGGGCAGCAGGACCGTCTCGGGCGAGATCTTCCGGGCCGTCTTCAACGCCCGGCGGCCGACGACGGACCCGAGCCTCAAGAGCACGCTGCTGGACACCGCGCCGATCCGCTGACTCGGGCTATCGTGCGCGGATGATCGACGCGCGGGGACGCTGCCCCTGGGCCGGGGCCGACCGGCCAGCCCCGGACCCCCTGATGGTCGCCTACCACGACGACGAATGGGGCGCGCCGGTCCACGACGATCTCGAGCTCTTCGAGCGACTGGCCCTCGAGTCCTTCCAGGCCGGCCTGTCATGGTCGATCATCCTGCGCAAGCGGGAGGCCTTCCGAGCCGCGTTCCGGAGCTTCGATCCGAGGATCGTGGCGGCCTTCGACGACGCTGATCGCGCCCGTCTGCTGGCCGATGCCGGGATCGTGCGCAACCGGGCCAAGATCGACGCCACCGTGGGCAACGCGGCGGCCTTCCTTTCCACGGCCGCCGAGCATGGCTCGTTCGATCGATACCTGGCCACGATCGTCCCGGCACCACCGACGCGCAGGGCGGCGACCGCGACGATGGCGGACATCCCGGCGTCGACACCCGCCTCCGACGCCCTGTCGGCCGATCTGCGCCGCCGAGGCTTCCGCTTCGTCGGTTCCACGATCGTCTATGCCCTGATGCAGAGCATCGGCCTGGTCGACGATCACCTGCCCGGCTGCTTCCGCTACCGGGGCTCCCTCAGCCCGCACCGAGGGACGGGCGGCGCGGATCGCCGCTGAGGCGAACTGCGGCCAGGGCGGCGACGAGCACGCGAACGAGTGCACCAGCATGGTGCGTGAGCGAGCGCACGCAGAAGCCAACGCGGGCATGAGCCGCATCAGCGGCGAGACGCCTCAGAGATCGCGCCGCTCGAACCACCAGGCGGCGAGGCCGAGGACCAGCCCGATCCACACCACGGACCAGATGACGAAGACCAGCGGCGGCGGCGCAGACGCGTAGAACGGGTTCGCGTCGGCGACGCGGGCTGCCCGGCCAGCCGCCAGCAGCACGACCAGCGGCGGTTCGAGGCCGTAGATCACCCCACGCCACAGGCCGTCGCTGGGCAGGAGCCAGCGGCTCGCCTCGGCGACCCGCCCGAGCAGCTCGACGCCGAACGCCGCCGCCACGCCCGCCATCACGCCGGCCATCCAGCCGAGACCGAACCCGACGACCGCGATGGCGCCCGCGGCGATCGACGGCAGGACGGACCCGAGCGCGAGGGTCAGGGTCAGGAGGACGACCGCCTGACCGGCGAGAAAGGCCACTGCCAGGAGCGGTTCAGGCGGCCCGAACCCGGAGACGCCGATCGCGACCGCGATCGCCAGAAGGCCCGACATGACCGTGTAGGCGACGACCACGCAGACGCACCCAAGCCATCGGCCCACGAGCACCGAGGCGCGGCGCACCGGGCGGGCCAGGATGGCCAGCGCAACGCCGGATTCCAGGTCGCCACCGATCGCAGGCGCCCCGATGAAGGCCGCGGTCATCGCCAGCACGAAGCTGAACATGAAGGCGACCAGGATCAGGACCTGGGAGACGCCGATCCGGATCTCGAGCTCGAGGACGCCGTCGGCCCGGGCGAGGGTCACCAGGCGTTCGAGCCCCCAGCCGACGAGCGCCACCGAGACGATCGAGAGCGCGGCGAGCACCCACACGACGCGGCGCCGGACGAGCTCGCGGATGGTGAGCCGGGCGATGACGATCATGACGCGTCCAACGCGTCCAACGCGGCCGGCGGGTCCGTCGGGGCAGCCGGCGGCGGCGGACCCGTGACGAGCTCGAGGAATCGCGCCTCCAGCGATCCACGACCGGGCTCCACGGCATGGACCCGGCCGCCAGCCGCGACGATCGCCTCGACGACGTCGGGAATGCGCGCCCGGTCGAGCGGTCGGATCGCCACCCATTCCCCGTCGATGCCGACAGCCCCGAACGCGGCGAGCGCCTGCCGGCCGGCCGGGTCGAGATCGGTGACCCGCAACCGGACGCCGCCGGCGGCCACGATCTCCTCGAGCGGCCCGGATGCGACCGCGCGACCCTGGTGGAGGATCACGACCCGGTCGCAGACCTGCTCGACCTCGCTCAGCAGGTGCGAGTTGAGGATCACCGTCGCGCCGCGGTCCCGGGCCGACCGGACGATGGCGCGCACGTCGGTCCGACCGATCGGGTCGAGCGCGGAGGTCGGCTCGTCGAGCAGGATCAGCTCGGGGTCGCCCAGCAACGCCACGCCCAGCCCGAGTCGCTGCTGCATCCCCTTCGAAAAACCGCTGACCGGATCGTCGGCGCGTTCGGCCAGGCCGACCCAGGCGAGGGCGTCGTCCACGGCGCCGGGGCGACGCGCCGGCGCCAGGCCCGCGAGCTCGGTGTGGAGGCGTAGCACCTCCCGAGCCCGCAGCCAGGGCTGGTAGCGGAAGAGCTCGGGCAGGTACCCGATCCGTGCCCGCGCGGCTCGATCGCCGAGCGGGGCGCCCAGGACGCGTCCGGAGCCTCGGGTCGGACGCGTCAGGCCGATCAGCAGCTTGATGGCGGTCGTCTTGCCGGCCCCGTTGGGACCCAGCAGCCCCACGAGCTCGCCACGTCCCACGGTGAGGCTCAGGCCATCGAGCGCCGTCGTTCGCCCGTAGGTCTTGACGACATGGTCGAGCTCGATCACCGGGATTGACACGCTAGGTGTCACTGGCGCGCGCGAGAGTTCCGGCAATCGAACCTCACCCAGCAGCACAGGAGAATCATCAGATGGTCACCGTCGAATGTCCATGGTGCGCCGAACCAGCCGATCTGGAAGCGTCGAGCCTGGACGAGCTTGCTTGCGGCGCATGCGGGATCTCGGTCGAGCTCGCCCCGGACCCGATCGAGGAACGGATCGACCGGGCCGCCTGACGGATGCCGTCAGCGGCTCGCCAGTGACGCGCGCCGCAGGGCGCCGACCGGCAGGAAGAGGAGGCTGACGATGGCGACCGCCAGGCCCATCAGCGCGATCGTCGTCGAGCCACCGGTCAGGTCGATCAGCGCGCCACCCACCAGCAGCCCGAGCGGCTGCAGGCCGAGCGAGATCGTCCGGGCCGTGCTCCCAATCCGGCCGAGCAGATCGTCCGGCGAATAGGCCGTCCGCAGCGTGATGTACGTGACCAGGACCATCGACTGCGCGATGCCGGCCACGAATGCGACGCCGAGCAGGATGGGAACCTCGGCGGTCACGGCCACGACCAACAGCGCGGTGCCGGTCACGATATTGCCCCCCAGCAGCACCATGGCGACGTGCCGGCGTGTCGCGCGACGGGCCGTGAGCAGCGAACCGGTGACCGTTCCGACGCCATAGGCTGCCAGGAGGAGTCCGAGGATGGACGGCTGGTAGCCAAGATCGCGGGTGATCCTGACGGCGAGGGCGGTGACCAGCGGCGCCGTCAGGATCGACGTGGCGCCCCAGAACAGGATGGCGCTGCGCAACGTCGGGTGGCCAACGATGAAGTCGATGCCCTGGCGGATCTCGGTCAGAAGGCGCTCGCGCGGCCGATCGATTGGCGCGACGAGGTCGCGCCGGACGAGCGCCAGTCCAAGGCCGGAGAGGCCGAACGAGACCGCGTCGATGGCCAGGGTTGGACCGGGCCCGATCGTCGAGGCGAGGATGCCAGCCACCGCCGGGCCGACGATGTAGCCCGACGAGTAGATCGCCTCGAAGTAGGAGTTGGCACGGCCGACCTGGCTCCGCCCCACGAGCGCCGGGACCGAGGCGGTGTAGCCGGCCAGGAAGAATGCCCGCAGCACGCTCGTCGGCGCAGCGACGATCAGAATCACCGCCATCGTCGGGCCTTGGAGCGCCACGGAGATCGGAATCAGGGCCGTCAGCGCCGCCCGTCCCAGGTCCGCCAGCAGCATCATCCGCTTCCGGTCGCTCCGGTCGGCCAGGGCGCCCGCGACCATCCCGAAGACAAGATCCGGCAGCGCCTGGAGCGCACCCACGATGCCCATGGCAAAGCCCGACCCGGTCAGCGCCAGGACGAGCAGTGGCAGGGCCGTGAAGCTGACCGCGTCTCCGAGCGATGAGACACCCTGGCTGGAGAGCAGGACCTTGAAGTCGCGGTTCGCCGAGAGCGGCTCGTCCCTGGGCTCGGGGGGCATGGCCGGATGGTAGAGGCAGCGGCCCGAGGCGCGGACGTAGGATTGGCCGGTGGACCCGATGAACCTCGCAGCGGCCGCCGACGCGCTCATCTCGGCCGGCCGCCGCCTCGGCGCGCGAGGCCTGATCTCGGCCGGCGAGGGCAACCTGTCCGTCCGCCTCGATTCGGATCGGCTGCTCGTCACCCCAACCGGACGGCGCAAGGATGAGCTGGAGGCCGATGACCTGGTCGTGGTCTGGATCGGGCACCCGGACCGCGACGAGCAGTCGCCAACCGGCCTGCGACCGACCTCCGACCTGGCGATCCACCTGGCGGTTCACCACGCGCGGCCGGACATCGGCGCGGTTGCCCACGCGCATCTCCTGGCGTCGATGGCGCTGACCCTCGCGGGTGAGCTGCCGGATCCGACGGCCCTTCCGGAGACGGCCATGCTATTGCCGCGCCTCCCGTTCGTGGGCATCGGCGTGCCCGGCAGCAGCGAGCTGGCCGGTCGCCTCGTCAGCGCCCTGACCGAGCCGCCTGAGCCGCTGGCGACCGCAGTCCTGCTCGAGCGCCACGGCGCCATCGCGATCGGGAGCGACCCGGCCCAGGCGGTCGATCGGCTGGAGCTCGTCGAGGTCCTGTGCCGAACCTGGCGTGACGCCCTGCTGATTCGCGCAGCACGAGCCGCACTGGGTATCGTTTCGGCACCCAGCAC
>JAUSJS010000039.1 GCA_030647575.1 Candidatus Limnocylindrales bacterium
GCCAAGGACTATGGCATCATCGACGCGGTCTACGCGGTCCAGTGGGATTCATTGACCGCGCAGCATCACGACGAGAAGGTCGCCGAAGAGGTAGCCGAGGAACCGACCGCCGAACTGGCGCCGGAGCCGAAGCGTCCCAAGGGCGAGTAGGACAGACAAGGGAGCCGGCCGGCACGTGACTTCAACCAGCAGCACGAAGGGACCCAAGGTTCCGTATCGGTGTTCCTTCTGCGGTAAGAGCCAGGAACAGGTCCGGAAGCTGATCGCCGGCCAGGGCGTCTACATCTGCGACGAGTGCATCAACCTGTGCCAGGAGATCATCGAGGAGGAGCTCCTCGAGACGCCCCGCCAGAAGAACACCTCATCGAAGCTCCCGAACCCGCGCCAGATCAAGGACGCGCTCGACCAGTACGTCATCAGCCAGGAGCGCGCCAAGAAGGTCCTGGCCGTTGCCGTCTACAACCACTACAAGCGAGTCAACGCCGGCCACCAGATCGATGACGTCGAGCTCCAGAAGTCGAACGTCCTGCTGGTCGGCCCGACGGGCTCGGGCAAGACCTTGCTGGCCCAGACGCTCGCCCGCGTCCTGGACGTGCCGTTTTGCATCGCGGACGCGACCTCCCTGACCGAGGCCGGCTACGTCGGTGAGGACGTCGAGAACATCCTGCTCCGCCTGATCCAGGCGGCCGACTTCGACGTCGCCCGGGCGCAGCGCGGGATCATCTACATCGACGAGATCGACAAGATCGCGCGCAAGGCCGACAACCCCTCGATCACCCGGGACGTGTCGGGCGAGGGCGTCCAGCAGGCACTGCTCAAGATCCTCGAGGGGACGGTTGCCAACGTCCCGCCGCAGGGTGGTCGCAAGCATCCGCACCAGGACTTCATCCAGATCGACACGACCAACGTGCTGTTCATCTGCGGCGGTGCGTTCGACGGCCTCGAGAAGATCGTCGAGGAGCGCGTCGGCAAGCGCTCCATAGGGTTCGGCTCGGAGTCGGCCATGAGCCCGGTAGAGCGCGGGCGGATGCTCGAGAAGCTGATGCCGGAGGACCTCCTCAAGTTCGGGCTGATTCCCGAGTTCATCGGCCGGTTGCCGGTCATCGTCACCCTCTCCGCGTTGAGTGCCGAGGACCTGGTCCGCGTCCTCACCGAGCCGAAGAACGCCGTCACCCGACAATTCGAGAAGTTCCTCTCGCTCGACAAGGTCGAGCTCGCCTTCACGCCGGGCGCGATTCAGGCCGCCGCCGAGGTCGCGCTGGACCGCAAGACCGGGGCGCGGGCGTTGCGCTCGATCGTCGAGGAGTCGCTGCTCGAGGTGATGTACGACATTCCGGACCGCAGCGACATCCGGAAGTGCATCATCACCGAGGAAACGATCCGCTCCGGACGCCTTCCGCTGCTGCTGACCAAGACCGAGATCGACAAGGGCGTCGACGAGACCAACTACGAGGAGTGGCTCGCCGAACGGGGCGCGAGCGCGTAGTCGTCTCCGCGTCCGGGGAACGTGCCCCGCCGAGCCTGGGTCCACACTCTGCGCACTCATGAGCTGACTCTTGGTGCCCCGGAAGCGGTCATGCTCCCTCGGATATTCGCTGGGAGACTCGGTGTGACGGAAGCCTTGGAGTCGGGCCCGAATCATCGGTCGGCCGACGCGTTGCCGGCTCGATCCACGCTCGGACCAGGCCTGATCCGGCGTGAAGCCGGTCTCCGCGCACCTCGCGCAGTCTCCAGGTGGATATCTGAGAGGAACCACAACCCTGCCATCGGTCCGACCGGTCGTCGCAACCAGCGCCGGATCGCAAGCGCGTCGACCGGGAACATCCGACCGATGACCTCGTGCCGTCCCACGAGTCGCCGAAGCCGCATCGAGTGAGGCATGACAAGGAGCCGTCCGACGCTCGTCGGGGTCCACCCGTGGCGCTCCGCCACGATCCCTGGAGCCAGACGAGCCTTCTCGTCAACTTTGCGACAGACGGCCTCGCTCGACGCCACGTCCGTTTTCACCTCGACCACAACGATCGAGCGCTCCGCGGGACGGAGGCCGAGCAGATCGATCGAGCCGCGCTCGCCGTATTCGGAGTAGGTGACCTCGATCTCGACCGACCAGCCGAGCGTCTCGAGCCGGCGGGCACCTTCGGCGACAACGACCGAGTGATCCTCGTCGAGCAACCGCTCGAGCTCCGCTCCCTTCCAGCGAGGCGCGAGGTGCACTCGAGCCTCGAGTGGCCCGAAGAGGGCACGGATCATCCGGAGGCTGAGATCCTCGAGCCAACCTCGTTCCGCGCGAGAGACGGTCGACTGCGACACCCCTGCTCGAGCCGCGAGGTCGGATTGGCGCCAGCCTCGGCGACGACGAAGCGCTCGAATGACCAGGCCGCTGGTTCGGTCGTCCATCATTCAAGGATCGGCAATGCGACGTACCCGGCGCTTATCCGGCCACACGACCAGGTGCGCTCCAGATGGGCCCCTGACAGGCCCCCGAACGCACGCGTTGTGCGTGCTACACTCCCGGCCTCACGGCGAGGACCGAGAGGAGTAGCGACGGGACGGCCCCGGAGCGAGCGCGGGATGGTGCGAGCCGCGCGGGCACGACGGACGTGAAGGTTACTCGCGAGCCGTGCGGGAGACGCCCGATAGCGCGTCGAGAGGGCGCCGGACCAGCGAGTCGCGATGACCGACTCGACCCCGGATGCCGAACCAGCAGGTGGTACCACGACCCGTTCGTCCGCTGGACGAGCGGGCGTTCTGTTTCCAGAGGCCGACGATGACAGCGCTGCCCAAGGCCTATACACCGCGAGACGTCGAGGGATCGATCTACGAGCGCTGGCTCGCGGCGGACGTCTTCGCGCCCGATGGAGCGGGCTCGACGGCGGATCCGACACTGCCGCCGTTCACGATCATCCAGCCCCCGCCCAACGTGACCGGCTCGCTGCACCTGGGCCATGCACAGCGCACCGCGGTCGAGGACCTGATGATCCGCCATGCCCGAATGCGCGGCCACCGGGCACTCTTCCTGCCCGGCCTCGATCACGCCTCGATCGCCGCCCAGTTCGTGCTCGACGGCATCCTCGCCAGGGAAGGGGAGAGCCGCCAGACGCTGGGACGCGAGCGCTACCTGGAGCGGATGGACCAGTTCGTCGAGACGACCCAAGGCACCATCCTCGGTCAGCAGCGGCGGGTCGGGGCGTCTGCCGATTGGGGCCGCCTCCGCTTCACCATGGACGAGGGCTCGGCGAAGGCCGTCCGGGTCGCCTTCGAGCGACTTTACCGGGCGGACCTGGCCTACCGTACCGAGGCGCTGGTCAACTGGTGCCCCGGCTGCCGGACCTCCGTCAGCGACCTCGAGGTCGTGCCCACGCCGGAGACCGGCACGCTCTGGAGGGTTCGCTACCACCTGATCGATCCAGCCACCGGCGAACCCGATCCCGATGGCACGATCACGGTCGCCACCACGCGGCCCGAGACGATCCTCGGTGACACGGCGGTCGCCGTCCATCCCGACGACGAGCGCTACTCGAACTTGCTCGGGCGCCTTGCCCGAATCCCGTTCGTCGAGCGCGACGTCCCGATGATTGCCGAGGAACGCGTCGATCGAGCGTTCGGGACAGGGGCGGTCAAGATCACCCCGGCCCATGACCGCGACGACCACGAGACGGGGCTGCGCCACGGCCTGCCCGCGCCGACGGTCCTCGCCGACGACGCCACCGTCGCCGGCACGGGCACGATCTACGACGGGCTCGATCGCTATGAGGCTCGGCGCCGGATCGTGGCGGACCTCGAGGCGCGCGGCGATCTCGCCGGCTCGAAGGACCACGAGATGGTCATCGGACGCTGCCAGCGCAGCCACGACGTCATCGAGCCGCGGCTCAAGACGCAGTGGTTCATCCGGACCGCGCCGCTCGCCGAGCGTGCCCTCCAGGCGACGAGAAATGGCCGGACCCGCATCCTGCCGGAACGCTTCGAGAAGACCTGGGAGCTCTGGCTGACCAACATCCGCGACTGGAACGTGTCGCGGCAGCTCTGGTGGGGCCATCGAATCCCGGCCTGGTATTGCCCGGACGGCCACGTCACGGTCTCGTCGGCGGAAGGCGGCCCTGACGCCTGTGACGTGTGTGCTCGCCCGGCGGCCGAGATACGCCAGGACCCGGACATCTTCGATACCTGGTTCAGCTCCGGGCTCTGGCCGTTCTCCACGCTGGGGTGGCCGGACGAGACGCCGGACCTCGCGACGTACTACCCGACCTCGGTCATGGAGACCGGCTACGACATCATCTTCTTCTGGGTCGCCCGGATGATGATGCTGGGACTCGAGCTCACCGGCACGGAACCCTTTCACACGACCTACCTGTCCGGCCTGATCCGCGATCCGGAAGGCCACAAGATGTCGAAGACCAAGGGCAACGTGGTCGACCCGCTCGGGGCGATCGACGAGTCGGGCGCGGATGCGCTGCGCTTCGCCGTGATCCACGGGGCCACGCCGGGCAACGACCAGCGCTTCGGTGCCGCCAAGCTCGAGCATGCCCGCAACTTCGCCAACAAGCTGTGGAACGCCACGCGTTACGTCGTTGGCGCCCGACCGGCGACGATCCCGGCCACCTCCGCGCGCCGGCTCCCGATCCCGGCGCAACTCGGACCGGCCGAGCGCTGGCTGCTGTCGCGTGCCGCTGGCACGATCGAGGCCGTTGACGGCGCCATGGCCGGTTACGCGTTCGGGGAGGTCACACGCCTCCTCTACGAGGCGATCTGGAGCGAGTTCTGCGACTGGGGCCTGGAGCTGGCGAAAGTCCGGCTGGCCGACGAGTCGGTCCCGCTGGAGGCGCGCGAGGCGACCTGGTGGACGCTCGTCGAGGTCCTGGACACCTACCTGCGCCTGCTCCACCCGGTCATGCCCTTCGTGACGGAGGCGCTGTGGGCCTCCTTGCCACACCGCGCCAGCGATCCGGAGCTGTTGATCGTGGCGCGCTGGCCGGCGGCGGGCGCGCATGACGCGGCGGCCGAGGCGGAGGTCGCGGCGATCATCGAGCTGGTCCGCGGTATCCGGAACGCCCGCGCCGAGGCACGCCTGGAGCCTGCGGTCTGGCTGCCGGTCGACGTGGTCGTCCCACAGGCGCTGGGCAGTACGTTCGAGGCGCTCCGGCCGGCGATCGAACGTCTTGCCCGGGCTCGCCCGCTCGAACGCCGGCTCTCGCGCGAGGCGCTGTCCGCTGCCGCTGCCCCGACCGACCTGGCGGTCATTGCCGGCGACCTGGAGGCCTACGTCAAGATCGCCGCGACCAGGAAGGAGGCGGGCGGCGACTCGGCCGCATTGGAGCGCTCGCGCCTGGAGCGCGAGCTGGCCGAGGCCGAAGGCTGGCTGGCCGCCGCCCGAGATCGTCTGGCCAACGACGCCTTCACCTCACGGGCGCCGGTCGCTGTGGTCGAAGGTGCGCGTGCCCGCGAGGCCGAACTGGCGGACCAGGTCGCCCGGTTGCGCGACCGGCTCGAGCGCTGAGGGCGGCGCCTGGGCGGCGGCTCAGAAAACGTGAACCAGCCGCCTGCGGTCGCGCCCGCCGAGGGGTGTGATGCAGGAGCGCATCATTGTGGGAGCCCTCCACGCTTGGCAGCCCGGCGTTTTGCGTCGAACCCGGTGGGTGCCACGCACGAATGGCTCGATGTTGATCCCGCTGATGATCATCCACCCCGAGTCGCTTTGACAAGGCGGCCCTCAGCCCGGGATCGGGGCCGACGGACGCGAGACCTGGCGACGGCA
>JAUSJS010000046.1 GCA_030647575.1 Candidatus Limnocylindrales bacterium
GCCGGGGTGGTCGATCCCGGGCTCGCCCAACTCGCCCGGGGCTTCTCCGGGGCGTGGCCCTATCTCGAGCTTCTCGCCCGGGCGACCGGCATCCGCGACCCGCTCGACCGGCGGGTCGTCGAGGCGTACTGGGTCGGCAACGGGCTGCTCGAGCGGGTCGACATGACGCTGTTCGGCAACTCGCTCGTCGAGCGCTTCCGTCGCCGGGCGGGCGCCCGGTGGGGATACCTCGCCGAAGCGATCCCCGAAGGCGTCGTTCCGCACCACAGCTTCCACGTGTTCGGTGTCTACCCCTGGGTCGGGCTTCTCGGCGCCGACCGGGGCGAGACGCCGCTCCACGTCCTCCAGAGTTGTCGAATCCGGTGGGGCCAGGTCGTCGCCGTCCGCGGCGATGAGGTCGACGTCCTGTCGCGTCCGCTGACCTGGGACGGGCACGCGATCGGTCTGGGCGACGCGCGGGTCGAGACCGCGCGGGGCGCGGTCGACGGCCTCGGGCTGGGAACCGGCTATCGCCCGGGCGAATGGGTGTCGCTCCACTGGGGCTGGGTCTGCGACCGACTCAGCCGCCGGCAGCTGACGAACCTGCGCCGCTTCACCCTCCGTCAGCTGGACATCACCAACCACCGGGTCGCGCACCCAGGCCCAGCCGTCGCGCTCGGTTGATCCGTCGCGCCCAGGGCCTCGGGCGCGTCACCATCAGAACGGAGGTGCTGCCACCACCCACGCGAACACCGCAGGCGTTGGAAGCCGGCGAGTCGACCGACTCGGACCGATGACTTCCGCTCGCGAAAGGAGCTCAGCTCACGTGTCAAGATCGTCGCCCGCGTCCGCGGGCGCCCGCGGATTGGCCTGGCCGGGACCGCTGGTCGCGGCCGCCGCCGTCCTCATCGCCGTCGCGTCATGCACGCCGACAAGCGGCGCGAGCCCCCTGGCACCGACGCCGAGCGTCCCGGCGATTCCGGCCCCGAGCGGCACGATCAGCCTCTATACCTCCGTCACTCAGAACACCGTCGACGCCGTTGTCGCCGCCTACGAGGCGGCACATCCAGCCGTGACCGTCGAGGTCTTCCGCGCCCCGACGGGCGAGCTCGCCGGGCGGATCGCCGCCGAGCTGCGTGAGGGTCGCATCCGCGGCGACATCCTGTGGCTGACCGATCCGCTGTCGATCCAGGCCTACGCCGGCCAGGGGCTCCTGCGCGCGTGGCAGCCCGCCGAGGCGGCCGACCTCGACGCGGCCTACCGGAGCGAGACATTCTGGGGCACCCGCCTGCTGAACATGGTGATGATCCGTGGCGCGGACGTGACGCCGGGGCCGGACTCCTGGAAGGACCTGGCCGACCCGGCCTACCGCGACGCCGTCGCGATCCCGGACCCCGGCTTCGCGGGCTCGGCGTTCGGAGCGCTCGCCTACTTCGCGCTGACGGACGGCTACGGGCTGGACTTCTTCCGCTCGCTCAAGGCGAATGGCGCGGTCCAGGTGAAGTCCCCGGACGAGGTGACGACGGGAGTCGCGGAGGGCCGCTTCAAGGTCGGGATGACGCTCGACAACTCGGCCCGCACCGCGCTCGGCAAGGGCTCGCCGATCGAGCTCATCTGGCCCGACTCCGGGGCGATCGCCGTCTACAGCCCGATCGCCGTCGTCGGGACGACCGAGAATGCCCCGGCTGCCGAGTCGTTCGTCGATCTCGTCCTGTCCGATGCCGGCCAGCGGGCGATTGCCGGCACCGGCTGGCAGCCCATCCGACCCGACGCCGGGGGGCCCCGGCCAGGGGGGCCACAGGTCGCGCCGGACTGGGCGACCGCATTCGGGCGGCAGGAGACGCTGCTCGCCGACTATCGCGCCATCTTCGGTGGCTGACGCCGTTCCGTGGCGGCGGCTGGCAGTTCCGTGGCGCCGGCTGGCCGGCCCGCTCGCCGGGCTTCTCGTCGTCCTCGTCATCGGGCTGCCGCTCGCCCGGCTCGTCGGGGTGGCTCTCGAGGACGGTCCGGCGGTCCTCGCCGCGACCCTCGCCGGGCCGCTCGTCGCCGGCGCGATCGGGAACAGCCTGTGGACGGGCGTGCTCGTCGCCTTGGTAGCGGCCGGCGCCGGAACGGCGGCCGCGCTCGCAACCGAACGGTCGGCCCTTCCCGGACGGCGTTGGCTCCGGCTCGGGCTGCTCCTCCCGATGCTCGTTCCGCCGTTCGTGACCGCGTTCGGCTGGGCTCGCGCCTTCGGTCCACGGGGGCTCACCGACCAGCTCGTCGGGGTCACCCTGCCTGGTCTCTACGGGCCGCTCGGGATCGTCGTCGTCCTGACCGTTGCCGCCACGCCGCTGGCCTACCTCGTTGTCGCGGGTGCTCTCGCCAGCCGGGTCGAGCCGGATCTTGAGCGGGCCGCGCGGGCGAGCGGGGCGGGCCGGCTCGAGACGTTCCGGACGATCACCCTGCCGCTCCTCCGGCCGGCGATCCTGTCGGCCCTCGTCGTGGTCTTCGTCTTCGCCGTGAACGCCTTCGGCGTGCCGACCGTGCTCGGGACGCCGGCCGGGTTCGCCACGATCACGACGCGTCTCTACCAGGATCTCGCACTGTCCGCGGAGCCTGCCGCGTTCGTGCGGGCGGCGACGATGGCCGCAATGCTCGTCGTCCTCGCGCTCATCGTCGTCGGCTCGGCCGACGCCTTGCTGGCGGGGCGCGGCGTCGTCCGGACCGGTCTGCCGGCCGGCGGCGAGGCCGGGCATGCCGGCGGCAGGGTGGCCGCGGCGCTCATGACCGGCGCGATCGTCGTGACGACGATCGTCCCACTCGTCGCCCTCGTACTCTCGGCCCTCACCCGGGCGGTCGGGCTGCCGCCGGTCCCGGCGAACTGGACGCTGGCCAACTTCGGCGAGGCGCTCGACGCCCGGTTCGCTGATGGTCTGATTCACAGCGTGGTCCTCGCCACCGCCGCAGCGACCCTCGTCCTCGTCCTGGGCGGGCTCGTGGCGATCGCGACGCGGCGGGGCTCGACCGTCCTGGGGACGGCGGTCACGCTCGGGTTCGCCATCCCGGGCTCCGCCCTCGCGGTGGCGGTGCTGCTCGCCTACGGCGGGTGGCTGCGCGACAGCCTGGCGATCATCCTCGTCGCCTACCTTGCGAAGTTCTGGGCCCTCGGCCACCGCCAGCTCGCCGGCTCGCTCGACCGCCTGCCGCCCGATCTCCTCCGCGCCGCCCGGGCGAGCGGCGCGGGCTCCCTCGATGCGATCCGATCGGTGGTCGTGCCGATCCTGCGGCCGTCGATCGCGGCTGGCTGGCTCGTCGTCTTCGTGTTCGCGCTCCATGAGCTCACGATGTCGAGCCTCCTCTACGGACCCGGCAGTGCGACGCTTGCGGTCGTCGTGCTGAACGTCCAGCAGCTCGGCGACCCGACGGTCAGCGCGGCCCTCGCCGTGCTGCTGACCGTGATCGTCGCGATCGCCGCCGCTCCGCTTGCGATCCTCGGCGGAAGGCGCGCTCGGACGCGGAGGGCTGGATGAGCGGCGGCGCGAACGGGGACCCGGGCGCGACCGTGGACGCGGCCGGGAGCCGCGGGATGGACGACCGCCCTGCCGTGGAGTGCCGCGAGGTCACCGTCGCCTACGGTCGCCGC
>JAUSJS010000055.1 GCA_030647575.1 Candidatus Limnocylindrales bacterium
GCCGGGGCCGGCCGGTGACGGTCCCGAACTCGCGGCCGCGAGAGGCAATCCCGGCGCCGATCTCGTCGTGCAGCTCGGTTGGATACGGTCCGGAGCCGACCCGGGTCGAGTAGGCCTTGATCACGCCGATGACCTCGTCGACCTGGAGCGGCCCGATCCCGCCGCCGGTGCAGGCACCGCCGGCAACGGGGTTCGATGAGGTCACGAACGGGTAGCTCCCGTGATCGAGATCCAGGAGCGTGCCCTGCGCACCTTCGAGCAGGACGTGGTCGCCCCGGGCGAGGGCACCCTGGACCAGCCAGGTCGTGTCATCGAGGTGCTGCCGCAGTCGCTCCCCCCAGGCGGCCGCCATCGCTACGAGGGGCTCCACCTCGAAGGTCGGACAGCCCATGCCCGCAAGAAGCCGGTTCTTGTCGGGCAGTACGCGGCCGATCCGCTCGCGCAGGATCCCAGTGTCCAGAAGGTCCTCCATGCGCAGGCCGATCCGCCAGGCCCGGTCACCATAGGTCGGCCCGATACCGCGACCGGTGGTGCCCACCTTCGCGTCGCCCAGACGGGACTCGTTGCCGACGTCGAGGGCTACGTGATACGGCATGGTCACGTGCGAACTGCGGCTCACGCGCACGCGGGCGACGTCGATCCCGCGCGAGGCGAGCATGTCCAGCTCATTGATCAAGGTCAGCGGGTTGACCACCACGCCGTTGCCTATGATCGAGGTGATGTGCGGGTACAACACGCCCGAGGGCGTCAGGCGCAGCTTGAAGACCTCGTCGCCCTTGACCACGGTGTGGCCGGCGTTGTCGCCACCCTGGTAACGGACGACCATGGCCACCTGCTCGGCCAGGAAGTCGGTCATCTTTCCCTTGCCCTCGTCGCCCCACTGGAGCCCGACGATCACGGTGGCCGGCATTACGGCGCATCCCTGCCGCTAGCACCCGTCGGGCCGGCCGGCCGGTGCGCCCAAATGAAAAGGCCCCTGGCCTGATGGCCTGGGACCCGGGTAGACATCTCCCGCGTCGCGCCGCCGACCGTTCGGCGGATCGCCGTCGTCTGGTCGCTCGGTCGCCTCACGGGACGGCCGATGCGCCCTGCAAGCGCGATCGCTGACCTCCTGCTTCGCGGGCCTGGCCCCGCTCGTTCGAGGAGGCTGGAGTATAGCAGGGCGAATTACCCGCCGGCCGACCTCCCCGGTTGCCCGGCCTCCATCCAAGGGTCACCGGGACGAAATCGACGTGCCGCAACGGGGTCATTGCCAGGGCGCTGGCGCGGACGGGCGTCCCGCGACTGTGAGTCAACGCCACGCACTGAGGTCATCAGAACGGGCGCGCTGGCGATGGTTCCGCGACTCCCAGTCGCGCTCCGATCAGCTACGGCGGGCGCCTTGGCCGCTCGGTGTCTGTGGTCGACTCACAGTCGCGTCTCGAGTCCGGCGGGCCGCCACGGGCGGTAGGGGCGCCACCAGCCGGCGATCCGCCCCACGACAGGAGCGGAGACCTTTATCAGCTACGAGCCCCTTGAGCCGCCTCAATCCGAAAGGCGCCCATCAGGATCGAGCGCCAAGAGCACGTAGGGCGAGTATCCCCCTCGAACGAACAGCCGCCCGTCGGCGGAAACCGTGGGCATGCCGATACTGACGGTGTTCGCATCGAACGGCACGCGATAGGGCCATCCCGGCTTGAGCTGTCCCTGTCGATCGAGGGCAACGATTTCGGCTTGAGTCCCAGTGGGATCGGTGTGGAAGACGACAAGGTAGATCGTGCCGTCTGGGCCGAAGGCGGGTGGTACGTGGTGGCCATAGCACTCCGAGTCGTGGCAAGGCGCGATCAGCTCACCCGCTGGACGGTAGGGCCAGCCAGGTCGCGAGCGGCCATCCGGGGACAGCGCGGTGACCTCGTCGCCCAGCGCGTAGATGGTTCCGTCGGGAGCCAGGTACGGACTTGCCGGTCCACAGTTCCATGGCAGAGCCCCAGACACGATGAACGGCCAACCGGCCTTGATCTCGCTGGCCCGGTCGTGCGCGTAAACCTTGCCCGTGGCTGAGACGTAATAGACGGTCCCATCGACGCCGACAACCGGGAACGATGCAAATCCCGTTGACCCGCGTGGCCAACCGGGCAGCGTCCGTCCATCGGGTTGCAGAACCGTGAAGAGGGTCCGACGCGGACCGGGGCAGAGTTCGCCCACATCGTCGATCAACGACCAGACGACCACGGTGCCCTGTGGCCCGAGCAGAAAACCGCGAATGTTGGGCACCGGCACCGGCCACCCTGAACGGACTTTTCCGTCCGGGCCGAAGGCCCACAACTGGGCGTCGTCGTCAACAACGCCCCGGGAGTCTTCATACGTCGGCGTTCCGATGGGCCGTCGGATGAGAAACACGGTTCCGTCGGAGCCGAACTGCTGGTTCGACCAATCCTGGTCATCCAGGGCGACCGGCCAGCCTGGCTTGACGTTGCCCGAAGCGTCGATGGCGATGAGCCGTGGACCCGCCGGGCGCTGAATGATCAAGTAGGCGGTGCCGTTCGGGCCGATGTCGAGGCCTGGGGGATAACAGGGATCGTCAACGGCCGGGGTGCGCGGGTCGTCCGTGTTGAAGGGCTCGCCCGCGGGGCACGCGAAGTCCGGGGGCACCTCGAACGGCCAGGCAGGCAGATCCCGACCGGTGGCGCCGAGCCGGTGCAGCACGCTCCCGACCGCCAGACCCCCGCGCTCCTCGATGTAGACGGACCCGTCGGGGCCCACGGCCGGCGACCCGAAGTCAGAGCCCGGGGGTTCCTCGACCGGCCAGCCCGGCTTCACGTATCCGGCCATGTCGAGCGCGACAAGGCTCTGCTGGTCCTCGTCCTGCGCATCGCGCCTGCCGGCCAGGAGATAGACCGTCCCGTCCGACCCGAAGACCGGGCCGCTATGGTCACCGAGGATCAACGGCCACCCGCCTGCTGCCGGCGAAGTCGTAGGGGCGGGGAAGGGCGTGGAGACCGGGGTTGCGGCGGGCGTCGGGGACGTGATCGATGATGGGGAGGAGGAACGCGTCGCCGCCGACAATCCGGGCGAAGGTGACGGCGTGGTCGCGCAGGACGCGACGATCAACGCCGATAGAAGCCCGATGCCGGCAGACCGATGCATGCGGTTCGCCTTGAGGTGTTGACTACGACGATGAGACGCCTGCCGGGCGACGGTGTTGCGGCCCCCAGTCCGAGGGGTTGCGACTCATCAGCGAGGTCGCCGGCAGGATCTTCCCGTAGAGGCTCCCGTTGGTCCGTTGGGGGCCGGTCGCGGCAGCTCAGGACCCCCTGCCCG
>JAUSJS010000073.1 GCA_030647575.1 Candidatus Limnocylindrales bacterium
GACCACGCCCCGCACACGCGCGAGGAGAAGGAGCCCGGCTGGACCGACGGCTGGAAGGCGCACACCGGCACGCCGTCGACGCAGTTCTACGTGCCGCTCTTCCTCGACGCCGCGCATCAGGGGCTGATCGGCCTGGAGCGGGTCGTCGACGTCATCGCGGGCGCTCCGGCGCGGGCCTTCGGGCTCGCCGACAAGGGCCGCCTGGAGATCGGTGCGCACGCCGACATCGCGATCGTCGATCTCGCGCGCGAATTCGAGATCCGCGACGAGGATGTCCTCAGCAAGATCGGCTACACGCCGTATGCCGGTCGGCACCTCACGGGAACCATCGAATCGACCATCGTCCGAGGACGGGTCGTCTACGAGAACGGCACAGTCGTCGGCCGACCCGGCTGGGGCCGTCAGGCTCGCCCCAGCATCTAAGCCGTCACGGAAGGAGCACGACACCCATGGCCATCCGTTTCGGCCTGCTGGTCCCGCACTTTGGCGCGGAGGCGGACCAGGACCTGCTGATCGAAGGCGCTCGACTCGCGGATCGGCTCGGGTTCGATTCGCTCTGGGTACGCGACCATCTCGTCTTCCATCCGCACGGCATGGAGGGGACGGACCGGACCTTCATCGAGCCGCTCGTCACGCTGACCTATCTCGCGGCGAAGACAGAGCGGATCGGCATCGGCGCGGCGACGATCATCCCCTTCCGCCACCCGATCTACCTTGCCTACAGCATCGCCTCGCTGTCATGGCTCACCCGCCGCCGGTTCGAGCTTGGGATTGGCGCCGGCAACTACCAGCACGAGTTCGACGTGATCGGCCAGGGCGACCTCGACCGGCCGGCGCTCATGCGCGAGCAGACCCTCATCGCGCGCCGCCTGTGGACCGGCGAGAGCGTCGAGTGGCACAGCGAGACGTACGACTTCAGCGATGTCGGCCTCAAGCCCCAGCCGCTCTTCCCGATCCCGGTCTGGTGGGGCGGGGCTACGCCGGCCTCGACCCGACTCGCCGTCGAGTTCTGCGACGGTTGGCTGCCGGGCCGGATCACCTTCCCGACCTACGAAGCCCGCGTGGCCAAGATTCGCGAACTGACGGCCGAGCAGGGCAAGCCGATGATCATGGCCGGGGCGGTGCCGGTCACCAGCATCGACGACTCGTTCTCGGCCGCAACGAGTCGGATGAACGTGCCGGGCCTGATCAAGAACGCCAATGCCCAGAAGTTCTGGCTCAAGCCGGAGGGAGGCCAGTTTACGACGATCGAGGAGCTGGACGGATCGATCCTGGCCGGCACCCCGGACGACATCGTCCGTGGCGTGCAGCGCTACCAGGAGATCGGCTGCGACCTGCTTATCTTCGACTTCCGGATGCGCTTCCCAGACTGGCTGAGCCAGATCGAGATCCTGGCCCACGACGTCCTGCCGCGCGTTTCATAGGAGGGCGGCATGAAGACTACGACCCAGACCCAGGTCACCCATTACGAAGTTCAGAAGAAGCGGCGCGCTTCGCTGATCGAGGAGTGGCGGAGTTACCGCAAGACGATCCTCCACCGCGCCGATGTCGTGATGCACGACGACCCGGCCCGCCGGATGCGCCGCGGCGTCTTCGCCGGCCGTGACGGGGATCGCCCCACGATGAACCTCGATGCCTCGATCCACGAGATCGGGGCCCACACGACGAGCACGATCCATCGCCACTCGTGGGACGCGATCATGTTCGTCGAATCCGGCTCCGGGTGGACGGAGATCGACGGGCAGCGGATCGAATGGCGGCCGTGGGACACACTCCACCTGCCCGCCTGGGCCTGGCACCGCCACGGCAACGTGGGCGAGCGGCCGGCGGTCTTCCACACCTGGAGCGTCCAGCCGATGCTCGAGCAGTTCGGCGTGGCGCTGCTGGAAGAGGGTGGCGACACGCCGGTCGATCAGCTTCCGCCGCGTCCGAAGCAGCCGACCCCGCTCGTCGGCTCCCATCCGTACGCTCGCCGAACCCAGCGCCTGGCCAGCCAGTGGGAGGGGGCGGAGAGCGCGCGCCTCGTCACCCGCTTCGACGACGTCCGCGGGCTGGTCACCAAGCGCGGCGCGCGCAGCCTCTTCCTGGTCGACAAATCCATCGGGTATCACACCGCCGGTCTCAGCGCGGTCATGCACGAGCTGGCGCCCGGTCTCTATCAGTCGAGGCATCGCCACGGCGGCGAAGCCTGGCTCTACGTCGTGTCGGGCACCGGCTACAGCGTGATCGATGAGGTTCGGCACGACTGGTCGGAAGGCGACCTGATCGCCGTGGATCACTGGGAGTGGCACCAGCACTTCAACGCCAGCAACGAGCGCACGGCGCGCCTCATCCGGGTCCACAACTTCGACGCCCTGTACGACATGATGCGCGTCCTCGTCGACCCGCTCAGCCTGTTCGAGGAGCTGCCCGTGCTCGATGCCCCGGACCTGTCCGGCATCGCCTGGCCGGACCACCTCGCGGGCCGACCGGAGGCGTAGACGTGCCGGTCATCGCGATTCCGCCCGGGATCGAAGGGATCGTCGGGATCACCGAGCTGCCGGATCCGGCGTGGGCAGACCGCTGGGATCGGATCGTCGTGGCCGAGGATCTCAAGGAGCGGCTGCTCAACTACATGGTCTTCTCCCTGCGCCATCGCGGGCGCCTGCGGGCGGTCGCGCTGCCGGTCCATGGCCTCGTGATCCTGTCCGGGCCACCGGGGACCGGGAAGACGACCCTGGCCGGTGGTCTCGCCGACCGGGCAGCGCAGCAGCTGGGTCAGCCCGTCCTGTTCGTCGACATCAATCCCCACGCCTTTCCAAGCCAGCTGCTGGGGGAAAGCCAGCGGAGCGTCGCCCGCCTCTTCGAGCGGACGCTGCCCGATCTGGCTGCGCGCGGCATCCTGACGGTCGTCCTCCTCGACGAGGTCGAGGCGATGGCCGTCAATCGGAGTGGAGCCTCGCTGGAGACGAACCCGGTGGACGTCCACCGGGCCACGGAGGCAGTGCTGGCGGGCGTGGATCACGTCGCCCGGACCTGCCCCGGCGTGACCTTTATCGCGACGACGAACCATCGCGCCGGCGTCGACGTCGCCTTCATCTCGAGGGCCGACCTCGTGGAGGAGATCGACTACCCGGACGCGGCGGCGGTCCACGCCATCCTGGTCGACACCCTGCGCGAGCTGACCGATCGCCCGCTCGACGAGGTCGGCCTGCGGGCGCTCGCCGACCGCTGTGCCGCCTCCCAGGTCGATGCGCGACAGGTCCGCAAGCTCGTCCTGCGAGCGATCTGCGACCGTCGTGACCTGGCGGTCGATCCCTCGGGGATCAGCGTGCTCGACCTGGAGCAGACCTTTCGGGCAGGGCGAGGACGCCTGGAGGCGGCGACCTGATGATTTCTCGGCGGACCGCCTCGACCGGTGCGGCCATCCCCGGTCAGGCGGTCCTCCTGGCGTTCGCGACGTTCGCGTTCATCTCGGCCACGAACATCCTCACCCCGCTCCTGCCCGCGGTGCGAGACGACTTCGGGGTCAGCATCGCCACGGCCGGCTTCATCGTGGGCTCGTTCGGGATGGCTCGGCTGATCGTCGACCTGCCGGCCGGGTTCCTGGCCGAGCGAGTCGGCCACCGCCGGTTGAGCGTCATCGCCATCGTCATGCTCGTGGGGAGCTCTCTGGTCGGCTGGCTGGCAGGCGATGTCGAGGCGCTCATCGCCGCCCGAATCGGGAGTGGCGCTGCGGTGGGGATTCTCGCGACCGTGGCCCTCACGGCCCTCGCGGCCACCGCCTCGAACGCGACGAGGGGGCGGGTGATGAGCCTCTTCCACGTCGCCAACAACGTCGGGATCGCGACCTACCCGCTGGTCGGCGGCCTGGTCGGGACCGTCGCCGGCTGGCGCTCGACCTTCCTGATCTCGGCCGTGCTGGCGGTGATCGCCGGGGCGATCCTGCTCGCGCTGCTGCCGCGGATCGACTTCAGCCATGCCGGGAACCGAGGTGGCCGAGACGACGAGACGCGAATCCTGCGCGGTCGCCCACGGGCCATCGCCTTCGCCGCGACGAACCTTGGCGTGGTCGCCAACATGATTCACCGCCACGGCGTCCGGAACACGATCCTGCCGCTCTATGCCGCATCGGCGCTCGGGCTGGGCGGCGTCTCGATCGCGACCGCCATCGCGCTGATGGCGACCACGGGCTTGATCGTGGCGACGCCGGGCGGCATGCTTGGCGACCGGATCGGGCGGCGGCGCGTGATCGTGGCCGGACTCACCGCGATCGCGGCGGGCGATCTCGCGTTCCTCCTGACCCACGACCTGGCGAGCTTCCTGATCGTCGCCGCGGTGATCGGCCTGGGGGACTTCTTCACGAGCAGCCAGACGGCGCTCCTGTCAGAGATCGTTCCGGCGAGCCAGCGGACCCGCGCCCTGAGCACGTATCGCTTCTCGGCGGATCTCGGCGCGATGATCGGACCGATCATCCTTGCGGCCACCATGGACGCGCTCAGCGCCGAGGCCGCGATCGTCCTCGCGGCGCTCATTCTGGGGACCGCAGCCGTCGTGGCCCATGTCTTCGTTCCCGCCCGGGTCGATGCGACGAGCCCTGTCCCAGCCACCATCTGATCGACATGCATACGGAGGCTTGCCGCCATGAACCCCGAACAGATCGTCGCCAGCATCGATCCCCAGGAGGTCGTCGATCTCGCCCTCGCGCTCGGGAACATCGACAGCCCGACCGGCAGTGAGGGCGCGGCCGGCCAGTTCGTGTTCGACTGGCTCGCCGGCCACGGGTTCGAGCCGAGGAAATACGCCCTGGTCGAGGATCGCTTCAACGTCGCCGCCTGGATCCATGGCACGGGCGGCGGCTACAACCTGGTCTACAACTCGCACCTGGACACGACGCTGCGGCCTGACGCCACCTGGTCGGCCCGCGATCCCGAGGATCCGCTGTATCACTCGGCCTGGGTCGAGGGCGACGAGATCTTCGGCGACGGCGTGGTCAACGACAAGGGACCCATGGCCGCCTTCCTTGTCGCCGCGAAGGCGATCCGCGAGGCCGACTATCCGCTGCGTGGCGACCTCGTGGTCAGCGCGGTCGCCGGCGAGATCAGCCGCGAGCCGGTCGATGAGTTCCAGGGCCCGGGCTACCTGTCGAAGGATCTCGGTGCCCGCTTCATGGCGACCCACGGCGTGATCGGCGACTTCGTGCTCGTCGCGGAGGGGACCGGCTTCGGGATCGTCGGGATCGAGCCAGGCAAGGCCCAGTTCAAGGTGACGGTCCTGACCGACACACCGCGCTACTACTCGCCCTATCTTCCGCGGCCCACCTCGCTCGTCGACGCACCGAACGCGATCGTCCGGACGAGCGCCGTGATCGCGGCGTTCGAGGAATGGGCCTACGCGTACCAGCTGAGCCACACCTACGAGAGCGAGCACGGGCGGATCGTGCCCAAGGCGTCGATCAACGCGATTCGGTCGGGCTATCCGTACAGCCTCACGAGCGCGCCCCAGATCTGCTCGTTCTACGTGGACGCGCGGATCCTGCCGGGAGCGAACCCGCTCGACCTGCGCGCTGATTTGCGCGCGCTGCTCGAGCGAGTAGGCGTCGAGGGCGCCGTGGAGCTGATCCTCTATCGCCCAGGCTTCGAGACTCGCGGCGCGGAGCCGCTCATCGAGTCCATCCGGCGCTGCCACGCGCAGACCTTCGCCGGGCCGCCGCAGATCGTGGCCGATCCCGTGACCTCGATGTGGCGCGACACGAACGCCTTCATCGAGCTCGGGATCCCGGCGATCTCGTACGCTCCGCGATCGGCGAGTCACGCGGCGAGGAAGTCGCTCAAGATCGCCGATCTCGTCGATGCGGCCCGCGTCTATGCCCGGATCGCGATGGACCTCTGCAACCGCGATCGGGCGCCGCGTCTGCCGCTCGGCGCCCACCTGAACCGCGACATTGCCGCGGGCGTCGCGGCACGCCAGCGGACCTGACCGGGCCCCCACCGGGGCGCCAGGAGATCAGGCGCGGGCGATGTTGCGGGCGGCGACCTCGCCGACGAGGATGGCCGCCAGGTTCGTCGTCGCGTGCGGGATCACCGGCAGGACCGAAGCGTCTGCGATCCACAGGTTGTCGAGCCCGTGCACGCGGAGCTCGGGATCGACCACCGCAAGCGGGTCGTCGGCGGAGCCCATGCGGCACGTCCCGACGGCGTGGTTGTAGGTGATGTACGAGGAGGTGACATGCTCCTCCCAGCCGTCCGGAGACTCGGGCGAGATGAGCGGTCCGTAGAACTCCGCGAGCTTCGGGTGCGCCGTCAGCCGGGTGACGAAATCCATCGCATCAAGCATCGCGCGCACGTCGTCCGGGTGGCGCAGGATCGCCGGATCGACGGCCGGGAGATCGAATGGGTCGGCGGAGGTCAACCAGAGCCGACCGCGAGACCGGACGTCGAGCAGGTGAATAGACACCGGCAGAAGCGGCGGGATCCCCGCGACCCGGATCGACGGCCGCATGAAGACGTGCAGGTCGCCGTACTCCAGGTCCGGGCGGCTCTTCGCGATCAGGCGGACCTTCGGGATCAGGTAGTCCTCGCGGAGCTCGGTCGTGCCCTGGAACGTGATGTAGACAACCGCGTGGTCCTGGAAGTTCTCGCCGACGCCGTCGAGCTGGTGGGCGACCCGGAGACCGACCGCTTCGATCGGCCCGGCGGGACCGATGCCCGAGAGCATCAGGAGCTGGGGCGAGTGATACGTCCCGGCCGCGACGACGACCTGGTCAGCCCCGGCGGTCGATGGGCCGTCCGGAGTCGCCAGCTCGACGCCACGGACGCGCCCGCCAGCGATGTCGAGGCGCGTCGCCGTCGCGTCGGAAAGAATCGTCAGGTTCGGCCGGTTGCGGGCGATCTCGAGGTACGCGTCGGCGACCGACTGCCGCCGACCGTCGACCTGGCTGTACGGCGAGGCACAGACGCCGAAGGGCTCCGGGACGTTGAGGTCGTCGCAGCGTGGCAGGCCGAAGTCGGCGGCGGCGGCGATCAGGGCGCGGGCCGGTGGATCGGCCGGGTCGTCGAGCTTCCAGCTGCGATGGAGGCGCAGCGGCCCACCGCGGCCGTGGAGGGGCTGGTCACCGAAGTCCGGATCGTCCTCGATCGCGCGCATCAGTGGCAGGAGCGCGTCGTACGACCAGGCCGGCCCACCGAATCGGGACCAGGCGTCGAAGTCGCGCCGGATCGGCCGGATGACGGACATGTTGTTGACCGACGACCCGCCGCCCATGACACGCCCGGAGATGAGCGGAAAGGTGGAACCGTCCGGCCGCTCGACTTCATACAGCCGGACGAACGGCGATTGGAGGATCACCTCGCCCTGCCGCTTGGGATCGGCGATGACGTCCGGGGTTGGCCGCGGGTCGGGGCCCGCCTCGACGAGCAGCACTCGCTTCGCGGGATCCTCGCTGGCCCGGGCGGCGACAACACATCCGGCGGAACCGCCGCCGATAACGACGAGGTCGTAGCGCCCGCTGACGTTCAACCCGGAGGTCCCGCCGCCACGTCCGCCGCCGCGGGCCGGCCCCCCGCGCCGGCCTCGAGCCGAGCGCGCAGGCACTTGACGAGCTCACCGATCATGACGCCCGCTGTCGCCCGAAGGATCATCTCGCCGACGATCGCGAGTCGGCCGTTCACGTTGACGGTGGCCCGGTAGGCGAGCGCGGTCCGACCCGGATCGAGTGGCTCGAGCCAGGCCTGGACGTTCGCCTGCAGCTGGCTCCTGGTCACCGAGTCCGTCCCCAGCGTCTCGACCTGGAGGTCGGTCGGGTACTCGCTGCTGACGATCGTCGAGGCGAACTCGAACTGGCCCTCCATCGGGCCGACGGCCGCGCTGATCGTGCCCTTGAACGTTCGGTCGTCGACGCGCGCGACGTGCTGCACGCCCGGGACGCACGCCGCCAGGCTCACGGGATCGATCATCAGGTCCCAGACGTCGCGAGCCGGGGCGGCGATCTCGATCCGGCCGGCGAGCTTCATCGGCCGCGGTTCGTCATAGGCGGCGGGGCTGCCTCCGGATCCCGGGCGCGGATCATTGCCAGAATCCGTTCCGGTGTCATCGGCAGCTCCGTCGGGCGAATCCCGACGGCGTCTGCGACGGCGTTCGCGATCGCCGGGGCGACGGGTGCGTTCGACAGCTCACCGGCCATCTTCGCCCCGAAGGCGCCCGGCCCCACGGTCGTCGGCACGAGCACCTGGCGGAGGGCCGGCACGTCGCGGATGGTGGGCAGTCGAACCTCGCCAAGACTCCGGCCAACGACGTCCCCGCCCTCGACGATGAGCTCCTCCATCAGCGCGGCTCCCACCCCGAAGGCGAACCCACCGTCGATCTGGCCGGCGTGGGCGACCGGATTGATGATCGTGCCGACGTCGGCGACCATG
>JAUSJS010000091.1 GCA_030647575.1 Candidatus Limnocylindrales bacterium
ACTAGGCGGGGCGCTCCGCGGCTACCTCGCGGAGCCGCCGGGCAACATCCCCATGACCGGCCGCCTCGGCAGCGTCGGCCGAGGTCGTGCCGTCGTCCGTCGTCGCGGCGGGGTCCGCGCCGGCTGACAGGAACAGCTCGACCATCTCGGGATCGCCGTTCTGCGCCGCGGCGTGGAGGGGCGTGAAGCCGCCGGCCTCCCGAGCGTCGACGTCGGCACCGGCTGCCAACAGCAGGCGGCAGATCTCGGTCTGACGCCCGGCGGCGGCACTGTGGAGCGGCTGGACCCGCATCTCGTTGTTGGCCACCACGTCGACCGGAGCGCCGGCTTCGAGGAGGATTCGGGCCGCCTCCGGCTTGGCGAAGAACGCGGCGAAGTGCAGCGCCGTGTAGCCGTCCGCTGACAGCGAGCCGACCCGTGAGGGATCCTCGTCCAGCCGCTCGCGCAACCGGTCCAGGTAGCCGAGCGCCGCCGCCTCATGCACATCCAGGTCGGGGTCCGCCGCGAGCAGCGCATCGGTCACCGCCCGGTTCGATCGATAGCGCGACAGCATCAGGACCGAGACGCCGTCGCCGTCGCGCGTCGATGCCAGCGCGGGCTCGCCGCTGACGATCATCGTGACCCGATCGGCGTCACCGGCCTTGACCACGGCGATGAGTTCATCGCCAGTCGCCATCGCTCACCCTCCGACGATCATTCGTTGCTGCAAGTATGGCCCGGCTGACGCTCGGGAAGTGGCGCCTGCAGACCGCCGCCGCGCTCGTGGAGCGGATGCTGCGATGACCGGATTGAGTCGGCAAGCGCTCGCTGTGGTGTCGCGCGACGCGCTCGGGCGAGCGCTACTCTGACGCTGAAAGCGAACGCGAGAGGAGTGCGATGCGACTCGACGGCAAGGTCTCGATCATCACCGGCGGCGGCAGCGGGATGGGACGGGTCGCTGCCCAGCTGTTCGCCGGCCAGGGGGCGAAGGTCGTGGTCGCCGAGTACAGCGAAGCGGCCGGGGCCGAGACGGTGGAGCTCGTCCGCGCTGCCGGTGGCGAGGCCACGTTCGTGCGGACGGACGTTTCCAACGAGGCAGACGCGAAGGCGATGATCGATCACGCCATCGCAACCTACGGCCGCCTCGATTGTCTGTACAACAACGCCGGGGTCATGCCCGAGGCCGATCACTCGGTGACCGACACCGACGTCGCGACCTGGGATGCGGTCATGGCCGTCAACGTCCGCGGCGTCTTCCTCGGCTGCAAGTACGGCATCCCGGCGATGATCGCGAGCGGCGGCGGCTCGGTCATCAACATCGCCAGCTTCGTGGCGATCATGGGCTGCAGCGTCCCGCAGGACGCCTATACCGCCTCGAAGGGCGCCGTCCTGTCGCTCACCCGATCGCTGGCCGTGCAGTTCGGGGGCCGCGGCGTGCGCAGCAATGCCATCTGCCCGGGACCGATCGAGACGCCGCTGCTGATGGACTGGCTGCTCAAGGACGAGGCCGCCAGGAACCTGCGACTGGCACGCAACCCGACGGGCCGCTTCGGCAAGCCCGAGGAGATCGTCCAGATGGCGATCTACCTCGCGTCCGACGAATCCCGCTGGACGAACGGCGCCTCGCTGGTGGTCGACGGCGGCATCACCGTCAACTATTTCTGATCGTGGGAGCAGATCGATGACGGAGGAACTGCCCGAGGTGGCAAATGGCCGGATCGCCATCGGCATCGACGTCGGTGGCAGCGGGATCAAGGCTGCGGTCGTGGACGTGGAGGCCGGCCGATTCCGCTCTGAGCGCCTGCGCATCGCGACCCCCGATCCGGCCACCCCGGAGGCCGTCATCGCCTCGATCGGCCGCATCGTCAGGCGCCTGGCCAAGGCGAGCGGCCTCGGGACGGCGACGCCGGTCGGGGTCGGGCTTCCCGGGGTGACCATGGATGACACGCTCA
The DNA here is from genome assembly GCA_030647575.1 of Candidatus Limnocylindrales bacterium. Taxonomy (GTDB): domain Bacteria; phylum Chloroflexota; class Limnocylindria; order Limnocylindrales; family CSP1-4; genus SPCO01. The sequence goes on from JAUSJS010000091.1 coordinate 1,932, forward strand.
AGTTCGCCGCCAACATCGACCCGGCCTGGATCGGCTTCCCGGTCGTGGAGCGCCTGCGCAAGGCGACTGGTCGCCCGGTCAGCATCGTCAACGATGCAGACGCGGCGGGGATCGCCGAGATGCGTTTCGGGGTCGGCCGAGACCAGCCGGGTGTCGTCATCTTCCTGACCCTCGGCACGGGGGTCGGATCGGGCGTCTTCGTCGACGGAATCCTCGTTCCGAACGCGGAGTTCGGCCAGATGGAGATCCGTGGTCGACCCGCGGAGCGTCGGTCGGCGGCCGCGGCTCGGATTCGGCGCGGCCTGTCGTGGAAGGTCTGGGCGCAGGATCTCGACGAGCACCTGGACCGGATCGACAAGTTGATGTGGCCGAATCTGATGATCCTGGGCGGCGGCGTCAGCAAGCAGGCCGACAGGTTCATTCCGCGCCTGACCGTGCGCTGCCCGGTGGTGGCGGCGCAGCTGCGCAATGACGCCGGGATCATCGGCGCGGCGATCGTGGCGGTCGAAGGGATCGGCCGCGCGGGTGCGATCGAGGACGGCGCTCGCGAGGCAGGGTCGGACTGAGGCCCTGGCCTGACGGCCGGCCGCGGCGTTTCGCCGCGCGATCAGGCGCGGTCGCGCAGGTCTCGCAGGGTCTCCGCTGAGCCTGACACGATCAGGTTCTCGCCCGCGACCAGGACCCGATCGGCGACCGGGTTCGGCTCGTAGTCGTGATCGCCGCGGACGATCGCCAGGGCGAAGATGCCGTCCTCGCGATGATGCCGACGCCGGCCACGGCGACCAGGATGGTCCACGCCCGCCCCAACCCGTCGAGCTCGCGGACCTCCCGGTACCCGACGATCGTGAGCGTGATCCCAGTCATGTACACGGCATCGCCGATCGGCCACCCAAGCGCCACGTAGCCGACGCTGCCGACCGCGGCGACCAGCACGACGGCTGCCACCCACAGCCGAACGTGCGACCCCCCGAAATGGGCGAGGGCGCTGATCCGCATGGGCCGATGCTAGCAGCGTCGAGGCCAGCAACCGGACGGCCATTCGGACCGCTCTCGCCGGCAGCCGGCGTATCATCCCGCCATGACGACCCCCACCGCGAGCGCCGCGGCGACCACGACGCGGATGGTCATCGGCGGCGAAGCCGTCGAGGCCGCCGACGGCCAGACATTCGACGTGGTCAACCCGGCCACTGGATCGATCATCGCGACCGCGCCGCTTGGTGGACGGGAAGACGTGGACCGAGCCGTGGCGGCGGCCCGAGCGGCGTTCGACGACCGGAAGGGCTGGGCGAACTGGGCAGCCGGCAGGCGGGCCCGCAGCCTGGCCAAGCTCGCCGCGTTGATCGAGCAGGACACCGAGGAGCTGGCGCAGCTCGAGAGCCGGAACGTGGGCAAGCCGATCAGCGGAGCACGCGGCGAGGTCACCGGCGCCAGCCTGGTCTTCGATTATTACGCAGGCGCCGCCAACAAGGTCTTCGGCCAGACGATCCCGGTCTCCAAGCCGGGATTGGACCTGACCTTGCGCGAGCCGATCGGCGTGGTCGGCCTGATCGTGCCCTGGAATTTCCCGCTGTTGATGGCCTCCTGGAAGGTGGCCCCGGCGCTGGCAGCCGGGAACACGGCGATCCTGAAGCCCGCGAGCTACTCGCCGCTGACGGCGATCCGGCTCGCCGAGCTGGCCCTCGAAGCTGGCATTCCGGCCGGCGTCCTCAACGTCGTGACGGGGCCGGGTGGCACGGCCGGAGCGTCGATGGCGGCCCACCCGGGCATCGGCAAGGTCGCCTTCACCGGCGAGACCACGACCGGCCAGGAAATCATGCGGCTGGCCTCAGGGAATGTGAAGAAGATCTCGCTCGAGCTTGGCGGCAAGAGCCCGAACATCGTGTTCGCCGATGCGGACCTCGAGAAGTTCGCGCGCGAATCGCCCTATTCGGTCTTCGACAACAGCGGCCAGGACTGCTGCGCTCGGAGTCGGATCCTGGTCGAACGCTCCGCCCATGAGCGAGTCGTCGAGCTGTTCACCGCGGCCACCCGCAATGTCAAGGTCGGCGATCCGGCCGACGAAGCGACCGAGATGGGGACCCTCGTCAGCCTCAAGCAGCGCGACCGGGTGAAGGACTACATCGAGATCGGCCTCGCCGAGGGCGCTTCGCTGGTCCTGGGCGGCGATGCACCGGACGATCCGGCGCTCGCTGGCGGGGCCTACCTGATGCCGACCGTCTTCGATGGCGTCTCCAACGAGATGCGGATTGCGCGGGAGGAGATCTTCGGGCCGGTCGTCTCGATCATCCCGTTCGACACCGAGGAAGAGGCCCTGCGCCTCGCCAACGCGACGCCCTACGGGCTGTCCGGCTCGATCTGGAGCCGCGACATCGGCAAGGCGCTCAGGGCGGCGAAGGCGCTCCAGGCGGGGGTCATCAGCGTCAACTCCAACAGCTCCGTCCATACCGAGGCGCCGTTCGGCGGCTACAAGATGTCGGGCATCGGACGGGAGCTGGGCATGTCCGCCCTGGATCTCTACACCGAGACGAAGAACGTCTTCATCGATCTGAGCTAGAGGATCGGTCCCGGCGTGGACGCTCCCCACGGCTTCGAGCTCGAACCGGTCACGGTCGGTGTCGCCGGCCTGGCGGTCGAGGGGCGCCGCTCGAGCGCGCGTGGTCGGTTCGCCATGGCGGCCTGGCTCGTCGTGCTCGCCTGTGTTGTCATCGCCGCCGGCGCAGGTCGCCTCGTCGCACCAGCTCCCGAATCGGGGACTGCCGCGATTGTCTTCGTCCTGCCGTCGCCACAGGCACCGCCGACCCCGGCTCCCACGGTCGCCCCGATGCCCGACGTGATCGTCCTGTCGAGCCCCTCCGAAGCCAACGCGGTGATCACGACCCGGGACCTCTTCGTCCGTGGCTACCTGAAGATGGGCAGCGGGACGGTCCGGGTGACGCTCGAGGCGCGCGGCAACCGGATCATCGACGAGGCGACGATCGAGCCCGTCCCGATCCCGACCGACGCGCCCCGCCTGGCGCGGTTGCCGGCCTTCCACGCACGCTTCGGGCTGCCCAACCCTCGCCCCAACGGGCGGATGATCGTGCAGGTCGTGGTGTTCGGCGCCGACGGGAGCATCCTCGACGTCATCCGCCGCCCGATCCGGGTGGGCCCGCTGCTCAAGGGATCCGATGGGACGGGGCCCGACCGATCGAGTTAGCCCCAGTCGCCGTCGCCAGGACGAAGATCCGGACGGCGCAGCTCGATCCAGTCGCGCAGCGCCCAGATCGTGGTGTTGAAGGCGATCTGGGGCCAGGGGATCGATTCTGGAGCGAAGGCCACGATCTCGGTCGCCTCCAGGGTCGGTGCCGCGGTCCCGCCCACGATCCGTGCCTCGAAGACGATCGTCACGACCATCGCCTCGAGCCGGGTGTAGAGCCCGACGATCTCGCCCGGCTCGACGAGCAGGCCGGTCTCCTCCCAGGTTTCGCGGATGGCCGCCTGGTTGACCGTCTCGTCGACCTCCAGGAAGCCGCCGGGCTGCGCCCATCCGCCGCGGCCCGGCTCGATACCGCGCCGGATCAGGATGATCTCGCCGGCACCGGTGATCGGCAGGGTCGTCGCCACGAGACGCGGGTTGACATAGGCGATATGACCGCAGGCCGCGCAGGCGAGGCGCTGGCGCTCCTCACCGGGCACCGACCCAAAGCGCAGGGGCGAGCCGCAACGCGAGCAGAAGTTCAGGTTTGCCGCGAGCCACGCGGGGACGCCGCCGCCGGACGGCAGGTCCGTGGAGCGGCCGTCGCGACCCCGCTCGAACTCGTAGGCCATCAGCGGCGCGCCACTACGGACTCATGCGAGCAGCACGGCGGTGGCGGCAATGACGAGCGCTCCAAGGCCGATCAGGCTGACCGCGACCCATGCAAGCCGGAACGTGCCCCTGGTCCTGTCGACGGGCATCCAGGCCCAGGCCGAGCGCCAGATGCGCACGACCGCATCTACGGTGGTCACGGTCAGGAGTGGGGCCGCCACGAGGACGCACAGCTTGACCAGCGGGCTCGACAACGGCACTCCGAGCTCCAGGGCGGTAATCGCGATCGCGCCGCAGATCAGCACGATCACGCTCAGGTTGATGTAGTAGGGCTGGAGGAGTGTCGGTGCCACCTCCGGCACCGAGCGCGGGGGAAGACCCTGGAGACTCGGCGGGAGTGTCGACGCGGTGGGGATGAGCCGGCCGGCGTGGCCGGTCGGTGCCGAAGTCCCGGTTGACGCGACGGGCCCGGCCGGCGTCCGGATCGCCTGGCGGTCCAGCACCGGCATGCCCGGCTCCCAACGCTCGTCGTCCATCGCCCGAGTGTAGCGAGGCGCCACGATTCAGACGGAGCGTGTCTCGATGGCGTCAGGATCCTCGATCGTGACCGAGCAGGTGGGACACCACCAGCGCGTCTCGAGCGACGTTCCGCACAGCTCGTGGTGGATGGGCTCAGGGCGTTCCGAACGTCGAGCGCCCCAGTCGGCCAGCAGCCGCAACGCCGAGGCGAGATCGCGTCCGTCCATCGTCAGGGAGTAGGACATTCGCGGCGGCCGCTGCTGATACGGGGTGGCGACCACGATCCGCTCCCGCTCCAGCCGCCGAAGCCGGTCGGCGAGGATGTTCGGGGCGATGGCGGGGAGCGCCTCGGCCAGCTCGTTGAAGCGGCGCGCGCCGTCGAGGAGCGCCTCCACGACCAGCAGGCTCCAGCGATCACCGACCCGTTCGAGGGCGGCCTCCAGTGGCGTCGGCGCACGTCTGGGGGCAGGGCGATCCGGCATCCCGTCGATGGTAGGGGCGGGTCGGGGGCTTGTCACTGCTCGGAGTCAGTAGTAGATTGCAAGTCACAAGTCTATCGCACCACCACCAGACTCCAGGAGCTGTGCCAGATGAGCGCCATCGAAGAACTCCAGTCGGCCGTCGCCTCCATCGCCGAGCGCGTCGGTCCATCCATCGTCGGGATCGGTCGCGGGACCCGCGGGTCCGGGATCGTCTTCGCTCCGGGCAAGGTGCTGACCAACGCCCACAACCTGCGCGGCGACGAAGTGACGGTCACCTTCGCCGACGGCCGACGAGTCCTCGGCTCCGTGGCCGCATTCGATGGCGATGGCGACCTGGCCGTGATCGACGTCGAGACCGGCAACGCGGCAGCCCTCGAGTGGGGTGATGGGGATGCGCTGGCGGTCGGGACTCCGGTCTTCGGGGCTGGTGCCAGCCACGGCGGTGGCACGCGCGTGACCTTCGGGCTGGTCTCCGCCGTTGCTCGCGAATTCCGCGGCCCAGGTGGACGGCGCATCGACGGCAGCGTCGAGCACACGGCACCGCTCGCGCCGGGGTCGTCGGGCGGCGGGCTGTTCGGGGCGGACGGGCGGCTGGTCGGGCTGAACACGAATCGGATCGGCGAAGGCTTCTACCTTGCGCTGCCGGCCACTGCCGGATTGCGTGCCCGCGTCGACGCGCTGGCCCGCGGCGAATCGCCGAAGCGGGCTCGCCTCGGCGTGGCCGTCGCCCCGTCGCACGTCGCCCGGCGGATGCGCCGGTCGGTCGGCTTGCCGGAGCGTGACGGCGTGCTGGTTCGGGGCGTCGAGGACGGCAGCCTCGCGGATGCGGCCGGCATCGAGGCCGGCGACCTGATCGTGGAGGTCGGCGGTCGACCGATCACCGATGCCGATGACCTGTTCGCGGCGCTCGGTGCCCTGGAGCCGCCGTTCGAGCTCAAGCTCGTCCGCGGCGCCGACGATCGGACGGTCATGGTCGGCGCAGCCGCTGGCAGGACGCCCGGCGACGCCTGAGGCGTTTCCGGCGGATCAGGCGCTCTCCCCAGCTTGGTTCGACGGGTCGTCGAGCACTGCCTGGGTGTGCCGGTCCCGCCACTCGGCGAGTCGTCCGGCGAGCGCGTCGTCGGACAGCGCGAGGATCTCGGCCGCCAGCAGGCCGGCGTTCATGGCGTTGCCGATGGCCACCGTGGCGACCGGAATGCCCTTCGGCATCTGGACGATCGAGAGGAGCGAGTCGAGGCCTCCGAGATGTTCGGTCGGGATCGGAACGCCGATCACCGGCAGGAGCGTCTTGGCGGCGAGCATCCCGGGCAGGTGGGCCGCGCCGCCGGCCCCGGCGATGATCACCCGGATACCCCGACCGGGGGCAGCTTCGGCATAGCGGAAGAGATGATCCGGGGTCCGGTGGGCCGAGACGACCTTGAGCTCCGCGGGGACCCCCAACTCCTCGAGGACCTTGACTGCCGCCTCCAGAACGGGGAAGTCGGACCGGCTGCCACCCACGACGCCGACCACGGGAGCCCTCGATCCGCTCATCTGCCCTCCTCCCAGCCCAGCGTAGCAACGGCGGCGCGCGCCTTTACGAGCGCCTCTTCGACCGTGCTGCCGAGCGCGGTGAGGTGGCCCATCTTGCGTCGTTCGAACACGTCTCGCTTGCCATAGAGGTGGAGGTGGACGGCCGGATCGGCGAGCGCGGCCCCGGTGCCCAGCAGCCGGGCCTCGCGTCGAGGACCGCGTCCAAGTAGGTTAACCGTCGCCGCCGGGGCGAGCGCCCCAGCCGAACCCAGGCCCAGCCCGCAGATCGCCCGGATGTGCTGCTCGAACTGGGAGGTGGCCGCGCCCTCGATCGTCCAGTGGCCACTGTTGTGGACCCGCGGCGCGAGCTCGTTGACGACGAGCGATCCATCCTCCAGCAGGAACAGCTCGGCGGTCAGCGTGCCGCACAGGTCCATGGCCTCGGCCAGTCGCGCCCCGATCGCCGTGGCGCGCTCCGCGACATCGGAAGCCACCGGGGCGGGCGCCATGCTCTCGACGAGGATCCCGCCGTCATGGACGTTTCGGGCGACCGGGAACGGCACGACCTGGCCATCGCCGCCGCGCACCACGACGATCGAGAGCTCGGCCTCGAACCCGAGCTCGCGCTCGGCCAGGAGGGGTGCGCCGGCAGGGCGCCCGAGCCTCGCCCAGGCGTCGTCGAGGTCGGCCGGCGACGTGATCCTGAGCTGGCTTCGGCCGTCGTAGCCGCCGATCGGCACCTTGAGCCGAAGCGGCAGGTCGAGCTCGGCGGCCGCGAGGAGCACCTCGCCCGGGGTGCGCACCTCACGCCACGGTGCGACGGCGACACCGCTGGCTTCCACGAACCGTCGCTCCGCCAGCCGATCCTGGGTGACCGTCAGGGGACGGTGGCCCGGTCGCACCGGGCGGCGTGCAGCCACGGCCTCGACCACGTCCGCCGCCACGTGCTCCAGCTCGTAGGTCACCACCGCGACCCCATCGGCCAGGCGTAGCGCCGCATCGACGTCGTCATACGAGCCGACGATGACGCGATCCACGACCGACGCCGCCGGGCAGTCCGGATCGGGGTCGAGCACCCAGATGCCGTAGCCCATCGCCCGAGCCGCAAGGGCGAGCATCCGGCCGAGCTGGCCGCCACCCAGAATCCCGATGGCGGCGGGCGGGGCGATCGGTGACGGTCGGTCCACCGGCCGAAGTGTAGGCGGCGCGACGGCTCGCTACGCTGTTGACCATGCGAGGCAAACGCCCCATGCCACGCCACGTGGTCGTGGTGGGCTTGATGGGTGCCGGCAAGAGCGCGGTCGGTCGCCGCCTCGCCGCGCGCCTCGGCTGGCCGTGGCGCGACTCCGACCGGGACATCGAGGCGGCGACCGGCCTGACCGTCCGAGCGCTGCGTGACCGCGACGGCGTGGACGCCATGCATGCGCTCGAGGCCCGGCAACTTCGAGATGCCCTCTCGGAGCCCGGGCCTAGCGTGATCAGCGTGGCCGCCAGCACCGTCGAGGTGCCCGATTGCCGGGCGGCCATGACCGCGCCCGACGTGGCGGTCGTCTGGCTGCGGGCAACACCGGAGGTCCTGGCACGGCGATTCGCATCGGCTGACCGCCACCGTCCCGCGTTTGGCGCGTCGCCAGAGGCCTTCCTCGCCGAGCAGGCCACCCGGCGCGAACCGCTTCTGGCGTCGCTCGATCCGATCATCGTCGACGTCGATGCGATCGGCCCCGATGAAGCGGCCGCGCGGGCGATGGAGGCGCTCCGCTAGCATCCGGATAGCCATGACCGAACGGACCGCGCTGATCCTCGACGTCGACACCGGGATCGACGACAGCCTGGCGCTCCTCTACGCGGCCGGCTCGCCCGACGCCGAGCTCGTGGCGGTGACCTGCGTCTCCGGCAACATCGATGCCCGACAGGTCGCCGTCAACAGCCGGGCGATCCTCGAGCTCGCCGGCCGGCCCGACATCGAGGTGGCGCTCGGGCGCGAGGTCCCGCTGATCCGGGCGCTCGAGACGACCCCGGAAACCCACGGCCCGCAGGGTCTGGGGCACGCCGAGCTGCCGCCGCCCAGCCAGCCCCTGTCAGAGCGACACGCGGTCGACCTCATCCTGGACGAGGCGCGGCGACGCCCGGGCGAGATCATGCTCGTGACGCTCGGGCCGCTCACGAACCTTGCCCTCGCGGTCATGCGTGAGCCGTCCCTGCCCCGGCTGCTCAAGGGCTACACGCTGATGGGCGGGGCATTCGGCGTGTCGGGCAACACCACGCCGACGACCGAGTGGAACATCCATTGCGATCCGGAGGCCGCCGCGATCGTCTTTCGCGCCTGGGGGAGCGCGATGGCCGCGGATCCCTCGATCGCGCGGCCGGTGGCGCTCGGCCTCGACGTGACCGAACGAGCGCGGATCCTGCCGGACGACGTGGTCCGGCTGGCGCGCCGCGCCGGCAGCACCCCCGACGATTCGATCGCCCTTGCCCGGGGCGAGGACCCGATGCTGGCGGCGCGCTCGGTGGCCAGCCGGCCGATCGTGCGCTACGTCGCGGACGCCCTGCGCTTCTACATGGAGTTCCACGCCCGGTACGACGGGTTCTACGGGGCGTTCATCCACGACCCGCTGGCCGTGGCGGCCGCCCTCGATCGAGGGCTGGTCACGACCGAACCGCTGTACGTGGACGTCGAGACGCGCGGCGAGCTGACCGACGGGATGACCGTGGCGGATCGGCGAAGGCTCACCGGCAAGCCGCCCAACCTCGATGTCGCCGTAAGCGCGGACATTCCCGTGTTCCTGGATCGCCTCGTGGAACGGATCGGGGGGCTGGCGGCGGACCACCCTGACGTGTCACGCTAGACGAGGAGGGGGAGCGGCCGGTATCCGCCGGCCGGACGTGACAGGAGGCGTCAGATGAGTTGGGGCCGGTTCGACACCCGGACGATCGTGCTGATCCCGATCGCCATCGCCATCAACATCGTGCTCGGCCAGACCGTCGGCACTGCCCTGAAGATCCCGATCTATCTCGATTCGATCGGGACGATCCTGGTCGGCGTCCTGGCCGGACCCATTCCGGGCCTCGTCACCGGCCTGCTGGCCAACCTGATCTGGACCTACGTCCTGCCGGCGCCCTTCCATTCCGACTACGCGGCGCCGTTCGCCGTCGTCGCCGCGGAGATCGGCTTCGTGTCCGGCGTCCTCGGGCAGCTCGGCTGGTTCCGCAGCCGCCCGAACACCGATTCGACCCGCCTGGTCGTGGGCGCGGTGGTCGTCGGGGTCGTGCTCCTCGCGATCGGCTACTACGGGTTCCTGCCGTTCTACACGGACGGTTCGTTCAGCTTCTTCAACCCGGACGCCAGCGCGGATCCGTTCTTCACGATCGTCGGCTACATCATCGGCATCGGCATCGTGGGGGCGATCGTCGGCCTGGTGGCCCTGCTTTTCGTCCGACGGGACCTGGGCGTGGCCTACGTGGCGATCGGTGGTCTCGCCTGCGGGATCCTGTCGGCGATCATCTCGGCGCCGATCTCGGCGGTCGTGTTCGGTGGCGTGACCGGCTCCGGCACCGATTTCCTCGTGGCCGCCTTCCAGCAGGCTGGTTCGGATCTCCAGACGGCGGTCCTGCAGCAGGGCCTGCTGTCCGACCCGATCGACAAGACCATCGAGTTCTTCATCGCTTTCGTCATCCTCCAGACGCTGTCGCGCCGCTTCGTGTCGCGCTTCCCGCAGGGTGAGAAGGCGGTCGGCCTGGAGCAGGCGTAGCGCTGTCCACGTCGGCCGGGGCGATCCTGGCCGACGACCTCGACCCGGCTGACGTCGAGCGCATCAGGCGGCTCGTCCCGCCCACGCCCAGCCCGTATCACCGCCTCAACCCGCTCACCAAGGCGGTCGTCGCGACGGTCGGTTCGATCGGGGCGTTCGCCGCCGGCGGCTACATCGGACCGATCGCCATCGACCTGCTCATGGTCGTCCTGGCGCTTCGAGCGGGGGTGCTCGGCCAGCTCGTCCGGGTCTCGCTGCTGCTGACAATGCCGATCGCCGTCTCGGTCGTGCTGGTCAGTGTCTTCACGCGCGCGGGAACCACCGTCCTGTTCGCGATCGGCCCGTTCGATGCGACCGTGGAGGGGGTCGACTTCGCCGCCCAGACCCTGGTCCGGCTGTTCGCGATCTCGCTGTCGATCGGGCTGTTCCTGATGACGACGGATCCGCGGGCCTTCGTGTTCGACCTGGAGCGACGCGGGGTGTCGCCGAGAGTGGCCTTCGTGGCCGTGGCCACGATCGAGGCCGTGCCCGCGCTCGTCGAGCGAGCCGGCGTCATCGGGGAGAGCCAGCGGGCGCGCGGCCTGGACACCGAAGGGAGCGTCCGGGCGCGACTCCGCGGCGTTCTGCCTCTGATCGGGCCGGTGATCATCGGTGCGCTGACCGACGTCGAGGAGCGCAGTCTTGCCCTCGAATCCCGGGCCTTCAGCCGACCCGGCAGGCGGCACCTGCTGTGGGCCATGCCCGACAGAACGTGGGAACGCTGGTTGCGCTGGGCCCTCATCGCCCTGCTCGTGGCGACCGCCGCGGCACGGATCAGCGGCCGGATCTGAACCACCATGCTGGGCTTGCACGGGGTCGGGTATCGCTACGCGGGCTACGCCGGGCCGGTCCTCCACGACATCGACCTCACCCTGGCCGATGGCGAGATCGTCGGCGTGGTCGGCGCCAACGAATCGGGCAAGTCGACGCTCAGCCTGGTTGCCTCGGGCCTGGCCCCGGGCTCGATCGGCGGGGGTCTCAGCGGCACGCTGACGATCGACGGAGTGGACATGGCGGGGCGACCCCTGCATGAGTTCTCCACCCGGGTCGGGATCGGATTCCAGAATCCGGCGACCCAGCTCTCCGGCGTCACCGGGTCGGTCTTCGAGGAGGTCGCCCTCGGACCGATGAACCTAGGCCTCCCGACGCGGGAGACGGTCGAGCGGACGAAGGCCGCGCTCGCGACCCTCGGAATCGATCAGCTGGCAGAGCGCGAGCCCCGACGGCTCTCCGGCGGCCAGGCACAGCTCGTGGTCATCGCCTCGCTGCTGGCGATGCGACCAGCGCACCTCGTCCTCGATGAGCCAACCGCCCAGCTGGATCCGGAGGGGACGCGGCTGGTCGGCGAGGCGCTCCGAGGGTTGGCCGCGACCGGCACGGCATTGCTCATCGTCGAGCACAAGACGGATCTGCTCGACGGGCTGTGCAGCCGGATCGTCGTCCTCGACGCGGGCCGGATCGTCCGGGACGGTCCCGCCGACGACGTCCTGGCCGATCCGCGCCTGGATGACTGGGGCGTCGACCCACCCTCGCGGATCCGTCTAGGCCGGGCGCTGGCGATGCGCGACCTCGATCCCGCGCTGATTGCCGGCGTGGTGGGATCGTGACGCACCTCGCGCTGGAGGGCGTCGGATTCGTCTATCCGGACGGGACGCGGGCGCTCTCCGAAGTCGATCTGACCGTGACACCCGGCGAGGTCGTGGCGATCGTGGGCCAGAACGGCAGCGGCAAATCGACGCTTGTCCGCCAGCTGGACGGGCTCCTCCGCCCGACCGAGGGGCGTGTCCTCCACGATGGCGTCGACATCGCCGGGATCCGCGTGGCTGCGTTGGCAGCGAAGGTGGGAATCGTGTTCCAGAATCCGGACCGGCAGATCTTTGCCGGACGCGTCCGGACGGAGGTGGAGTTCGGACCCCGGATCCTGGGCCGCTCGGCAAACGAGGCCGCCGAGGCGGCGACGGCGGCCTTGGCCGCGGTCGGCCTGACCGAGCTCGCCGACGCCAACCCGTACGACCTCGGATTCTCGAGGCGCAAGCTGCTGACGCTCGCGTCCGTCCTGGCCATGGGTACCCAGGTCGTCGTGCTCGACGAGCCGACGACCGGCCAGGACGCCCGGGGCGTCGCCAGGATCCAGCGGGTCGTCGAGGCCATCGCCACGGCCGGCCGGACCGTCATCGCGATCAGCCACGACATGCGCTTCGTAGCGGAGACGTTCACGCGAGTCGTGGTGATGGGAGCCGGCCGCGTGTTGCTCGACGGGAGCCCGGCCGACGTCTTTGCCGAATCGGCCTGGCCGACCCTCGCCTCGACCTACCTGGAGCCGCCGCTGGCCGCGCGGGTGGGCGCGCGGCTCGGGCTCGGCCCAACCCCGACCGAGGTGTCCCTGGTCGAGGCGCTCGTCGAGGCGCGCGGCTGACGCCTTCGGGCCGGGCGGTGACCTCCGTTCGGGCCATTCGTCACATGGCGAAGGACCGATAAGCGCGCAGGATAAGGCCACCGAAGGAGGTCGCCATGCGCATCCTGCTTGCAACCGATGGCTCCCGGGCGGCCGATCAAGCCCGTGATCTGGTGGCCGCGCTGCCATGGCGCGAGGGCGGCCGCGTCCGGGTCGTGAGCGTCGCGCCGACCCGGACAGAAATCCTTGGCGTCCCGTGGACGGTGGACGTCCTGCCGGATGCCGACCAGCTCGAGGACGAGATCCTGCGCGTCCATCGCGATGCGCTCGAGACCGCCAAGCGGGAGATCAGCTCGGCCCGCCCCGACCTGGTCATCGAACCGATCCTGATCCGCGGGCGCGCCGCCAGCGCCATCGTGGACGAAGCCCGAGCCATGCCGGCCGACTTGATCGTCGTCGGGCACCGCGGTCATGGCCGCTGGGAGTCGATGCTGCTCGGTTCGGTCTCGTCGGAGGTCGTCGACCACGCGCCGTGTCCGGTTCTCGTGGCTCGCGACGAGCGGCTCGGACCCGTCGTCTTCGCCGACGACGGTTCGGCGAGCGCCCGGACGGCCGAGGCAGTGCTGAGCAGCTGGCCGCTCTTCACCGGGCTGCCGGTCACGGTCCTGACCGTGGCCGAGGAGGCGTTCTCGTACGCCGCGGCACTGGCCCCGCTGCTCTATTCGGAAACGATGGCCCAGTACGCGGATTCGACCCACGAGCTCGAACGCATCGCCCGAGAGGAGAATGAGGCAGCCGCCGGGCGGTTGCGCGAGGCTGGTTTCGAGGCGACCGGGCTCATTCGTGCGGGCGATGCCGCGCACGAGATCGTCGCCGTGGCACGAGAACGTGAGGCCGGTCTGATCGTTGTCGGGTCGCGCGGGCAGACAGGGCTGCGTCGGTTGATCCTCGGCAGCGTCGCCAGGAACGTCCTGCTGCATGCGCCGTGCTCCGTGCTCGTCGTTCGGGAGATGGCGCCACCGTCGCCCGCCGAATCGGCTCGCGGGGAGTAAACGGAACAGGTCAGCGCTCGCCGCTGACACGCGCGCGTCTGGGAGGCGGCACGGGCGCGCCTGGCACGTCCGCTATCCTGCCCACGATGACTTGGCCTGGCCGAGCCCGCGATCGCCTTGCCGCCCTCCTGACCGTCGTGCTCGTGGCAGCCTGCGCTCCAGCCATCCCGTCTGCCAGTCCGCCGCTGGCGACCTCGGCGGCCGCCGCGACGGCGACCCCGCAGACCAGCGCCTCCTCGTCCCTCGCGGCCGCGCCGACGGTGAGGCCCGCTCGCTGGACCGACTGCGGGGGAGGCTTCAGCTGCGCCGAGATCCGCGTGCCGCGCGACTATACGGCCCCGTCCGACGGATACCTCAACATCTCGATCATCCGGGCCGCCGCAACGAAACCAGCCAAGCGAATCGGTTCACTGTTGATCAATCCTGGCGGGCCGGGCGCCTCCGGGGTCGAGTTCGTGCGCGAAGGCGCGAGCAGCTTCCCGGACGAGCTGCGCGAGCGGTTCGACCTCGTCGGCTTCGATCCTCGCGGGGTGAACTCGAGCACGGCGATCCGCTGCATCGACAATCTCGACGGCCACAATGCGCTCGACCCGTCGCCTGACGACGCCGCCGAGCTCGAGGCACTGGTCGAGTCCGCGCACGATTACGCCGACGCGTGCGCGCGGCGCAACGACGCGACCCTGCCGTACCTATCGACCGACGCGGTGGCGCGGGACCTGGACCTGATCCGTACCGCCGTCGGCGACGAGCAGCTGACCTACCTCGGGTTCTCCTACGGAACGCTCATCGGGGCCCTCTACGCCGAGCGCTTCCCGGACCACATCCGGGCGATGGTGCTCGATGGCGCGGTCGACCCGTCGCTCGACCTCGAGGCGTTCCGGGCCGGCCAGGCGAAGGCGTTCGAAGGCGCGCTGACCCGTTTCCTCGATGACTGCGCAGGGCGCTCGAAGTGCGCCTTCAACGAAGGCGGCTACTCGGCCCGTGCGTTCGATGCGCTGATGGCCTCGATCGACAGGAAGCCGATTCCGGCGCTGCAGCTGCGCGATCCCCGGCCGGTGGGACCGGGTCTCGCCTGGTATGCCGTGCTCGCCGGGCTCTACTCGGAGTCATTCTGGCCCGTGCTCGCAACGGCACTGGCACAGGCCAAGAACGGCGACGGGTCGCTCATGTTGGTGATCTCGGACCCGTTCCGGGGCCGCAAACCCAATGGCTCGTACTCCAACATGCAGGACGCCTACACGGCGAACACCTGCCTCGATTATCCGGCGCCGACGGACGTTACGGTCTACACGAGTTGGGCCATGCGGCTCGCCAAGTCAGCGCCGCATTTCGGGCAACTCATCGCGTACAACGACTTGATCTGCGCGTTCTGGTCCGTCCCGGCCCAGGGGACGCCGCGCCCCGTCAGCGCAAAGGGCGCGCCGCCGATCGTGGTCGTGGGCACGACCGGCGACCCGGCCACTCCCTACCAGTCGGCGGAGGCCCTCGCGGTTCAGCTCGAGTCCGGCGTGCTGGTCACCCGCGAGGGCGAGGGCCACACCGGGTATCTGGCCAGCGAGTGCGTCGAGGAGGCGGTCGACGCCTACCTGCTCGAGTTGACCGTGCCGAAGGACGGGCTGACCTGCGAGTAGGCCCGACGATCAGCGTTCGCGGTTGATCCAGACGCCTCCCGGACCCGCGTAGCTCGCGCCCTCGCCATCACCCGAGCGCCACCTCGTGGATCTCGCCGTGGACGATTCGCCAGGCTCGAACGCCCGGACCCCCGGTCTGGGTATCCAGCGGGTCGTCCGCTAGCGACACCAGCAGGTAGAGGGAGTCGGGGTAGAAGGCCAGGCCGACGTCCGTCGGCGACGGCACGGCCGGAGTATGGGTATGGGAATGGACGATCCCCCAGAAGACCTCGTCGGCGTCGTCGGTTGCGATCGTCAGGCGCAGGAGGTCGTCAGGGTCGATCTCGTAACGGTAGGGCGACGCGGCCTTGTTCCGAGTTGGCTCAAATCGCAGGGCACGGCCACCGTCCGCCACTGGCGCATCGCCCACGATCAGGCCGCACATCTCGTTTGGATACTCGGCTCGGGCGCTCGCGACGATCTGCTCGCGAATCTCGGGCGGCAGCTTGGCTGTGGATGGACCCGGGTCGCGGCCGCCGCCAACGCGGTTCATGTCTGCGCCCACTCGAGTGCGCGCGGCCGCAACCACTCTCCGTGACGATCGCCCTTGGGAAGGCGTCGAACAGGAGGCCTCACCACCAGTTGACGCCGCCCTCGAGAGCCTCCTCCATCTCGTCGAGGTTGGTCGAGAAGGTGCCTGCCGAGAGGTACTTCCAGCCGCCGTCGGGCAGGAGCGCCACGATCGTGCCGCGATCCATCTCCTGGGCAACCCGTGCGGCGGCCACGAGCACGGCCCCACACGACGGCCCTCCGAAGATGCCCTCGCGGAAGACCAGGTCGCGCAACGCCACGACCGCATCGCGATTGGAGACAAGCAGCTTTGCGTCGATGAGGGAGGGGTCCAGGATCTCGGGGATGAACCCTTCGTCGAGCGAGCGCAGACCCTGGACGAGCTCACCGGGCATCGGCTCCGCGGCCACCACCCGGACGCCCGGCTTGTGCTCCCGCAGGTAGCGCGACACGCCCATCAGCGTCCCGGCCGTGCCGAGCCCGGCGACGAAGACGTCGATCTCGGGGCAGTCGGCCAGGATCTCGGGGCCGGTGGTCTCGTAGTGGGCCTGCGGGTTCGCGGGATTGCCGTACTGGTAGGGCATCACGAAGCGCTCGTCCTTGCTGACCAAGTGCTTGGCCAGGGCGATCGCCCCGTTGCTGCCCAGCGCGCCGGGTGAGTCGATCACCTCCGCCCCGAAGAGCGCCGCCATCTGGCGCCGCTCGTTGGTCACGTTGTCCGGCATGACCAGGGCGACGCGATAGCCCTTGCGCCGCCCGATCATCGCCAGGGCGATACCGGTGTTGCCCGAGGTCGGCTCGAGGATGATCGAATCCTCGTGCAGCAGGCCGCGCCGCTCGAGGTCCTCGATCAGGTACTTGGCGACCCGATCCTTGACCGAGCCGGTCGGGTTGAGCATCTCCAGCTTGGCGAAGATGCGGACGGCCGGATTCGGGGACATCCGCGGGATCTCGACCAGCGGCGTGTACCCGATCGCGTCGAGAATGCTCTCGAACCGCCCACCGTGGCGGGGCAGGTCGTCGTGGTCGTGGACGTGCGGGTGCCCCGCGCCGACGTCGGCCCCGAGCGCGCGCTCGCGGTCGTCGGGCTCGATGGCCCGACGGGCCGGCATGGCCATCGCCTCAGCCCCCGGCCATCGCCGGGAGCAGGCGAACCTCATCGGCGGGCGCGACCGCCGTGTCCAGCCCGGCCAGGTAGCGGACATCCTGGCCGTTGACGTAGACGTTGACGAACCGGTTGAGGTCGCCGTCCTCGGTCAGCAGCTGCGACCCGAGGGATGGGTGCTTCGCCACGAGGGCCTCGACGACGCCACGAATGGAGTCACCCTCGAGCTCGAGCGACTTGACGCCGCCGACGTTGGCCCGCAGCACGCCCGGGATGAAGACCGTGCTCACGCCCGAGCCTCCGGCGAGACCTTGCCGGCCAGACCGGTCGTGGTCAGCAGGAACGGCGCGTCGGCGCCCACGTTGGCGACCGCCAGCGGCCGGCCGGCCGCCCGGGCCTCGACCGCCGCGTCGGAGCAGATCGGGCAGTTCGGGTCGCGGCGCAGTTTCAGTTCGGTGAACTCGGTCTCGAGGGCATCGAACAGGACCAGCCGGCCGGCCAGCGTCTGGCCGATCCCGAGCAGGATCTTGAGCGCCTCGTTGGCCTGCAGCAGCCCCAGGATCCCGGGCACCACGCCCAGCACGCCGGCCACCGAGCAGCCGGGCGCGAGCTCCGGCGGCGGCGGGGTCGGGTAGAGGCAGCGGTAGCACGGCCCCTCGTATGGGATAAAGGTTGTGAGCTGGCCCTCGAACCGGAAGACGCTGGCATGGACGACCGGGATGCCGGCGGCGACCGCCGCGTCGTTGAGGATGTAGCGGGTCTCGAACGTGTCGGTGCCGTCGAGGATCACGTCGTAGCCGGCGATGATCCGCTCGACGTTCGCGGCGACCAGCATCTCTTCGTGGGCGACGACCTTGATGTCGGGGTTGAGGGCGTTGATCGAGCGGCGCGCCGACTCGGTCTTGCGCTCCCCCACCCGATCGGTCGTGTGCAGGATCTGGCGCTGCAGGTTGCTGATGTCGACGACGTCGAAGTCGACGATCCCGATCGTGCCGACGCCCGCGGCAGCGAGATAGAGCGAGGCCGGCGAACCGAGGCCCCCGGCGCCGATCAGCAGGGCCTTCGAGCCGAGGAGCCTGGCCTGGCCCGCCGCGCCGACCTCGGGGATCAGCAGGTGGCGGCTGTAGCGGAGCTTCTGCTCGGCGCTCAGGACGACCGGCGTCTCGAACTCGAGGCCGGCGCCTTTCCAGGCCTGGAAACCGCCCGACATGGAGGCCACATTGGTGTAGCCCATCTCGGACAGGGTCTGGGCCGCGAACAGCGAGCGCACGCCGCCGGCGCAATAGAGGATCACCGGCGCATCGCGATCCGGGACCGCGCCTTCGATCTGCCCCTCGATGTAGCTCTTGGAGACGTGGCGGGCGCCGGGCAGGTGGCCCTGCTCCCACTCGGACGCCTCGCGGACGTCGACGATGGTGGTCGAGCCCGCGGGGAGGGCGTCGACCTCCTGCGGGGTGACTTCCTTGATTTGCGCTCGCGCCTCGCGAACGAGGTCGGCGTATGACTTTGGCATGGGGCGAAGGGCTCCGATGATCGACAGGCTGGCAGCCGTGCGGCGCCAGGGCGGTGGGGATAAGGCCCGCGGACGGATCCGCGGCTCGACGAGCCGGCTCAGGCCGGCCGGCGACACCTGCAGCGGCGCTCGATCCGGCTCATGCGCCGGCCTCCGCCGGGCTGGGCGTGGTGTTCGTCGGATCGGCGGCGCCGAGATCGGACAGCACGTGCTGAAGGCTGTCGTGGCTGAGCATCGCGCACTTCAGACGCGCCGGGCTGATCTCGATGCCGAGCAGGTCGAGCAGGTCGTCGGCGCGGAAGGCGCTCACCGCGGACAGTGGCTTGCCCTTGATCTCATCGGTCAGCAGCGAGGCGCTGGCCTGGCTGATCGCGCAGCCGCGCCCGGTGAAGCCGACGCGATCGACGATCCCGTCCTTGACCCCGAGCATCAACGTGATCCGGTCGCCGCACAGCGGGTTGGCGCCCTCGTACGAGGCGTCGGCGTCCTCGATGACCCCGAAGTTATGGGGCCGCCGGTAGTGCTCCAGGATGTAGTCGCGGTACAGGTCGTCCATGCTCGCCGGAGTGTAGCGCGAGACGCCAATCCCGACCAGCAAGGTCGGAATTCGATGCCTACGAAGTAAGCGCCGGGGCGGGCGATGTCGTTGTTCGCTCGCCGGGATCAACTAGGCGCCGGCTGGTCGACATTTCCGCCCGACCACCTTGTACCTGAACGAGCATTCCAAGATCGTTACGGAACGTAACTTGGATATTCGACAATGCCGGGCGGCCGCCCGTTCGAACATACCGATCGATAGCTTGCCGAACCACATCGCTGAACGTCTCGTGACGCTCCCTGGAAAGGCCCTGCAGAGACTCGAAAACCTCGCGATCCAGGCGAAGAGAGAACTGAACCGTACTCGGTCGCAACCGAGCTGGGAGGCTGGTCGCCTCTTCCCAGGCGTAGTCCTCAGGCTCTCCAACTACTTGTCGCTCAGATGCTGACAGGCGGTCGAAGCTCTGTTTCTTGCTCTTCGGCACAGGGTCCCCTTTTCTCATCGATTTCATGTTCCTACGTATCCCAGGCCGTGTATGCCAGCCAAGATTGCGGATCGTCAGTGGGCAAGATTACAACGGTGATGCGCCGGCCGGACAGCGTTCGTCCCAGGAATAGGTACGGGGGCAATGCCGCCCTTTCGGTTCCTGATGATCAGCCGTCGGCCATACCAGGCCTCGATCGCCTCGTCACACGAGACCACACGACGGCCAGCATTCGCCTGGTGAGCCTCGAAGGTGTCGTGACAATGGAGGTCATCAAAGTCGGGCAAGCTCGGCAAACTCCGGTAAGTCGAGTTGGCGTGATCCCTTGACAGCGAGTATCCCATCGGGATACATTGGTGTCAATGACACCCAGCGAGGACACCAGCATGCAAGACGTTGCTTTCGAATCGCTCCTATCGCCAGAGCACGCCGTCATTGATTACCTGATTGCGGCCGATTTCGCGGAGGTGATCAACGGCAAGAGCTACATCATCGGAGGAGGATGGGATCGGTTCAGTCCAGCCTCCTACCCAGTGCAGATGAGGCTCGGCGTCGCCGTTGGAATCCGGGTGCCATATCTTGAGGCCAACCTCCCACATCACTTCGTGCTGATTCTTCGAACCGGGGACGGTAAGGAGTTGTTGAAGATCGAAGGTGATCTGGAGACGGGTCGTGCGCCGGGGTCGAGAGGCGAAGACACGTTGGTGCCAATCGCTGCGAACGCGCAGGTTGAGGTGCCCGAGCCGAATCTTATGGAGCTGATCGCCCAGGTTGGAGAGTCAACGAAGCGCATCAGCATTCGCGCCGTCGAGTCCCCAGGATCGCCGTCGCGCCGATGAGACTCGTCGTTGGGCCGCTCAGATGTTCTGGTCAGACGTTGAAGACCTTCTGAACCTCCATTAGGCCACCCGCCAGGGCATCGATGTCCTCACGAGTCGAGTAAACGTTGAACGAAGCGCGCGCCGTGGCCGCGAGATCCAACCGTTCGTGGAGCGGCATCGTGCAGTGGTGGCCCGCCCTCACGGCAATGCCGAAGCGGTCCAGGACCTGGGCGACGTCGTGCGGGTGGATTCCCGGCAGGTTGAACGGGATGACGCCGCCGCGGAGATCGGGGTCGAGCGGCCCGTAGAGCTCGATGGCCGGAACCTCGCGCGGCAGGACCTCCAGGGCGTAGGCGACCAGATCGCGTTCGTGCTCCCGCACGGCGTCCATGCCGAGCGCTTGCAGGTACTCCGCGGCAACACCCAGCCCGATCGCGTCACCGACCGCCGGTGTGCCCGCCTCGAACTTCCAGGGGATCTCGTTGAACTCGGAACGGCGCAGGTGAACCTCGCGGATCATCTCGCCGCCGGCCAGGAACGGCGGCATCGCCTCGAGCAGCTCGCGTCGAGCCCATAACGCACCCGAGCCCATTGGGGCGAGCATCTTGTGGCCCGAAAACGCGTAGAAGTCGCAGCCGAGCTCCTGGACGTCGACCGGCACGTGCGGGACGGCCTGGGCGCCATCGATCAGGACCAGCGCGCCTGCCGCGTGGGCCATCTCGACCATCTCGCGGACCGGGTTTATCGTGCCCAGCGTGTTCGAGACGTGGGTGAACGCGACGAGCTTCGGCTTGAGCCGCAGTAGGACCTCGAACACGTCGAGGCGGAGGATCCCGTCGTCGGTGATCGGGATGAACTCGAGGTCGCCGTCCTTCTCCTGGACCAGGATCTGCCACGGAACGAGGTTGGCGTGGTGCTCCATCTCGGTCAGGACGATGACGTCGCCGCGCGAGATGTTCCGGCGACCCCACGAGTACGAGACGAGGTTGATCGCCTCGGTCGCGTTCCGGGTGAACACGATCTCGTGGCTGTCCGGTGCGTTGATGAAGCGGGCGACCCTGGCGCGGGCCTTCTCGTACTCCGCCGTCGCCTTCTCGCCGATGGTGTAGATGCCGCGATGGACGTTGGCGTTGTATTCGCGGTAGTAGGCGTCCATCGCGTCGATCACCGCGCTCGGCTTCTGCGACGACGAGGCGGAGTCGAGGTAGACCAGCTTGTGGCCGTTGATCACCTGGTCCAGGATCGGGAAGTCCCGGCGGACGACGTGCGGGTCGAACGACGGGCGCGCCGCCGCGGGCTCGGATCGACGGCGAAGCTGGCCGCGAGCGCCAGCGCGCGCTCTTCCAATCGCTCGATACTGAGCAGCTCGTCGCGGAACGGTCGGTCAGGCGACCGCGCTCCCGTACGCCACAACCGGCTGAAGAATCTCAATCGTCCCCATCGTGACTGAGCGGGCCGGCCAGCTGACGTTCACCTAGTGCACACACAGCTCAATCATAGTGCGCGCAGGGTGTGGCGCGTGTCTTCGCGGGAGCACGCAGGCTAGCGGCTCTCGGTCTTGTTGGACTCGTTGCTCGGTGCATGCGTCTGCAGCACGTCGACCAGATGGCGGCCCGACGGCGGCACGGCGACGCCCTTGCCGGTGACGATGCGGCGCGCGGTCAGTGTGCGGCCGTAGACCTGCCTGGTCGCGTCATCGTCGGGACGCAGTGAGGTGCCCTCGACCGACACGCCCGCGAAGAGGCCGCGCGACCGCGAGTAGCTCAGGATTTCCGCGCGCAGCGAGGCGTCGGTCGACGCTCCGATGGCGCGGCCTTTCGGGCCGGCCGCGGCCGACACGTCGGCGCCGAGCTTGACCTTGCTGTTGAGCAGCGCGTCAACGCCGCGCGCGTTGGTCACGAG